>NZ_JBEGDL010000014.1:0-135727 GCF_040813775.1 Ammoniphilus soli | reverse complement strand
ATAGCGCATTTTCTTCGTTTTGGGGGTAATGATGTGTTTTAGCTTGATGGGCATGGGGCCACCTCAAGGGTATCTGCAATCGTCCGGTCTGCGGAGAACGCCATTACCGTCGTGATATCCGCTCCCGCGTCGAACGCCTGCTGGGCTTCATGCTTTCCTGCATCACATGTTTTCATATCGGCTACGATCACTTTTTGCGGATATTGTTCTTTCATCTTGCGTACTATGGCCATCCCGTATTCCTTAATGACACCTGTTCCGATTTCAATCCAATCAATATCGTCTTCAACTTGCTGCACCACTTGGAAGCATTGTTCCCAGCATAAGCGATCCAGCGCAAGCTGTAATTTCATGGAGTTCACCTCTGACTTTAAGACTAAGTCTATCTTTCAATAACTTCCCTTTCGCCTAGAAAAGCTTGCACATCTTCATATAGAGGAAGTCCCTCATTGTCCCCTTTTACGCTTACCACCATGGAACCGACAGCGTTAGCGAAGGTAAGGGCTTTGCTAAGCTCCCAACCATTTAAGATCCCAAAAACAAAACCTGCATCAAACCCGTCGCCCGCTCCGACCGTATCAACGACTTTTCTTGCTGGAATCGGTGGGGCTTCCACCTTTTGATCCCGGTCAAAGCCTATCGAGCCATGTTCACCGCGTTTAATAATGACATAACGCGCGCCATACTCCATAAACTTTTCCTTGATCGCTTCAAGTTCCGTTACGTTAAGAAGGAGATCGGCTTCTTCTTCACCAGTTAATACAATATCTACAAAAGGCAAGAAGGATGTTAAGGTTTCTTTTGCCTGTTCCTTGCTCCATAGCTTCAGGCGGATGTTTGGATCAAAGGAAACCAGCAGCCCATGCTGCTTAGCAAGCTGAAGCGCTCTTCGAATAATTTCTACGTTATTCCCGCCAATCGCCGGAAATACACCTGTAACGTGGAGAAGCTTGGCTTGTTTGAAATACTCCTCATCCAAATCATCCGGCGTCATGGTTGATGTCGGAGAATTGGCTCGATAGTAAAAGGTCCGGCCCGCTCCGTCTTCCATAACTTCCTTGAAATTTAAAGACGTTGGATATCCATCGACTAGCTTAACTTGGGAGACGTCCATCCCTTCTCCTCTGGCACTATACTGAATAAATCTTCCAAACTCATCATTGCCTAAGCGGCTGATCCAACCTGTCTTTAACCCTAGCCTTGCGCATCCGATAGCAAAATTCAGCTCAGCTCCTCCGATCTTTCGATCGAATGACTGGACGAACCTCATAGGTCCAGTTGCCGAAGGGTTGAAGGTAATCATCCCATCTCCAATGGTGATGACATCTAACATAGGCTTTCACCTCATCTATTTAACTAGTTTTGTACGAGCTTACGAACGGACTCCCGTTCAATCAATTGGGGATGAAATCGGTAAACTTGCGTTTGGGCTTCTCCATCATCCTGTTCGATCTTTCGAAGCAGGAGTTCCACCGCCTTATTCCCCATCTCAACTGCCGGTTGAGCAATCGTGGTGATAGTGGGGGAAAATAGACTGGCAAATGGAATTTCATCGATTCCAATGATGGAAAGATCGTTAGGCAGGCTTAATCCTTTTTCTTTTACAAATTTAAGGATTTGCATTAGAACCAAGTCATTCCCCGCCAGAACGGCTGTCGGACGCGGTGAACAAGAAAACATCTCCTCTAATACCGTGGGTATGTCTTGTTCTTTTGACCCTTTAATAAATTCCTCCACAACGGGAAGATCATATTTATACAGCGCTTTCTTAAAGCCTTCCAGCCTCTCCACCCTTGGCGTAATCAGGCGTTCAATAGAAGCACTAATCACCGCAATGTGCCGATGGTGGTAGCGAATGAAGATTTGCACAGCAATCTCTGCAGCGTTCTGGTTATCCAGGAGAATGGCATCTATGGGCAGCCCGTTTACGATCCGGTCCAAAAATACAAGCGGAAACCTCTGTTTAATCAAAGATTGATACAAGTCGCTATTTCCTCCTGTAGGAAAAATGATTAGCCCATCGACTTGTTTAGCCATGAGATTCATAATATATCCTTTTTCTTTCGCAGGGTCATCATCGGTGTTGCATACGATAACATGGTAGTCACTCTCAAAGCACTTATCTTCAATTGCACGAATGACCTGTGTCGTTAAAGAATGCAGGATATTAGCAACAATCACACCAATCGTTGATGTCTTTTTCTGCTTCAGGCTTCGAGCCAAAACATTCGGCTGATAGCCTAGTTCCTCAATCGCCTCTTCAATTCGTTGCTTGGTCTGTTCGCCCATATATTCAAAACGCCTGTTTAGATACTGAGAAACGGTGCTTTTGGATACACCGGCAAGCTGAGCGACATCCGCCATAGTCACTTTTTTCATTTTAATTCTCCCAATGTAAACGATTAAGTAACCGTTTTTAAAGTATAGTTTTGTGGATAAATCGGTTTACTAAATCGGTATAGTAAAAAGTATAAAGAACTAAACCGGTTTTGTAAATAATAATTTTTATATGCAATACTTTTCCCTATCCAGAAAAAAAAAAGCCGGGGCAAAAAACCCCAGCTTCGTCGTTTTATCCTATATGGTGCAAAACGGTAGATAAAAAAACCTTTCCTGCTAGCAGCATCGAGCGTTCATCCACATCAAACTTAGGATGATGATGAGGGTATTCCGCCCCTAAATCAGGGTTGCCCCCTCCAATAAAAAAGAAGGAACCCGGAACTTTTTGAAGATAGTAGGCGAAATCCTCCCCGCCCATAATCGGATCCATGTCAAAAACATTTTCTCCGCCCAATGCCTCTTTGGCTTGCCGCTCAATAACCCGAGTGGGCTCTGGGTGATTCCAGACCGCAGGATATCCTCTGTGATAGACCACCTTGGCTGTTGCCCCCGCTGTTAAGCAAGTCGCTTGGGTTACCGACTTCAGCGCTTCCTCCATCATATCCCTTACCCCTTCGTCAAAGGTACGGACCGTCCCCATAAGCTTGGCCGTATTAGGAATGACATTATAGGCGTTGCCGCTGACAAACGAACCTACGGTCAGCACGGCTGGTTTCAACGGGTCCACTCGCCGGCTTACAATCTGCTGAAGATTGAGGACTAACTGGCTTCCCACAACAAGTGAATCCACGGTGAGATGAGGGGTCGCCCCGTGCCCGCCTTTTCCCGTTATCTCAATCTCAAAATCATCTGTTGCCGCCATCATATAGCCCTGAACGATCCCTAGCTTTCCTATAGGGATTCCAGACCAGACATGGGCACCGTAAATGACATCTACCCCATCCAAACAACCATCTTCAATCATCGGCAGTGCTCCTCCCGGTGCAACCTCCTCAGCAAACTGGTGAATGAAGACAACATTCCCTTGCAAGCAATCACGCACTTCGCTCAATACCTGGGCAACTCCTAACAATGTGGTCGTATGCACATCATGTCCGCAAGCATGCATGACTCCAGGGATTCGCGACCTATAGTCAACATCCTTCTCATCTTGAATAGGAAGGGCATCAAAATCCGCACGAAGAGCAATCGTCGGACCTGTTTTCCCTCCTCGCAATAGGCCAACGACTCCCTGACCGCCAACCTGAGTCCTAACTTCCAACCCCAGCTTTGTCAAAAACTCAGCAACCTTCTTCGGGGTGTTTTCTTCCTGAAAGGAAAGCTCCGGATACATGTGAAAGTCCCTTCGCATCTTTACAAGCTCTGGATACATCTCCTCAAGTCTCGCAAATAATTGATCCTGCATCCCTGATCATCCTTTTCCGTTCAATAGTAAATAACATTGGTTTCATCATATCATAATCCCAGGTCATTTGGGGCACTAAAAACTGATATTGACAACCCTTGTACCGCATGACATAATATAGTTCAATAAAATAGGTACCTTTAAGGGCAGTCCCGAGAGGCTGACAAGGTGTACGGTGCTTAAGGATAAAGGAGACCAGTCTGGCCACCTTTCTATCCTTCTATTTACGTGCGAACAACTCCTTGTCAGAACATGGCAAGGAGTTTTTTGGGTCTAAATGTAAATTTGGAAATAATAATCCTAATAAGTAAGGGGTGGACTTATGAAATCAGAGAAACTTCAAGAAAAAAGCGTTCTATTAGATGAAGCCGCCATTCGCCGGGCTTTGACTCGTATTGCCCATGAAATCATTGAGCGCAATAAGGGAATCGCGAATTGCGTTCTTGTCGGAGTACGAACAAGAGGTGTTTACTTAGCTAATCGCTTAGCGACTCGAATCCAAGACATTGAGGGCGAAAGAATTCCTGTTGAAGAATTGGATATCACTCTTTATCGGGATGATCTCTTGGAGAAGGACAAGCAGCCCAACATGAAAAACACCGTCCTTCCTGAACAAATCACAGATAAAAAGGTCATCCTCGTCGACGACGTATTATTTACCGGACGAACCGTCCGCGCCGCCTTGGATGCCCTCATGGATAACGGACGGCCCGAGATGATTCAACTAGCCGTTTTAATTGACCGGGGTCATCGGGAGCTTCCCATCCGCCCTGACTTTGTCGGAAAGAATGTCCCCACCTCAAGATCAGAAATCATTGTTGTGGAACTCTCCGAAATTGATCAGCAAGAGCGCGTCACCATCCAAGAGAAAATAGAGGAGGTTTAATGGTATGGCTAAGGATTTTATTGATGTTCATGAAACACCGCCCATACAGAAACTGATCCCCTTGAGCTTACAGCATTTGTTTGCGATGTTCGGCGCTACCGTTCTCGTACCGCTCATCACGGGGCTGGATATCCAAGCTGCCCTTCTTTCTAGCGGTTTGGGCACTTTATTGTACATCTTCCTAACCAAAGGACTTGTTCCCAATTATCTTGGGTCGTCGTTTGCTTTTATTGGACCCATTATCACGGTATCCGCGAGCGAAGGACCGGGTGCAGCGATGCTTGGCTGCTTGCTGGCCGGAATCGTGTTTGCCATCGTTTCTCTTATTGTATCGAGGATCGGCGTTAACTGGCTGAACCGTCTATTGCCGCCTATGGTGATTGGTTCTATCATTATCGTTATTGGTCTAAGCTTAGCTGGCGTGGCTGTCGGCTGGGCCATTAATAATCCTCTGTCTGCTGAAACCCAATATTCCGTAGGAGCCGTAGAAATCGCTTTTGTTACCTTACTCACAACCGTCGTAGCGAATATCTACTTCAAAGGATTTTTATCTGTAATCCCCATCCTTACAGGAATGATTGTAGGTTATGTGTATACGCTCATTCGTTTTCCAGAATGGATTGACCTGGCATCGATCGCTAATGCCCCTTGGTTCATCACTCCAGGAGACATGGTTGCCAATCACTTTCTTACTACACAACTTATTGGCGCATTTAGTTCTCCAAGCGCCTGGATCGCTGCCCTGATTATCGTTCCTGTAGCTTTTGTCACTTTAGCCGAGCACGTCGGACACTTGCTCGTTACAGGTCGGGTGATGAATCGAGACCTTATGAAAAAACCAGGATTGCATCGCACGCTGCTTGGTGACGGGTTAGCCACATCTTTAGCCGCCTTCATTGGTGGACCGCCCAATACCACTTATGGAGAAAACATTGGGGTTCTTGCCATTACTCGTGTATTTAGCCGAAACGTCATTGGATTAGCCGCCATTTTTGCCATTATCTTTGCTTTTGTGGGAAAAATAGGCGCTGCCCTCATGACGATTCCAAAACCTGTTCTTGGCGGGGTTACCATCATTTTATTTGGTATCATTGCCGCTCAAGGGGTAAGAATGTATGTCGAACACAAGATTGACTTTGCCGATAAACGCAACATGGTCATTGCAGCCATCATCCTCGTTACCGGAATCGGCGGATTTAAATTAGAATTCCATGATATCAGCATCAGCAATATCATCGCTAACCTGACCATTGATAACATAGCAATGGCTACCTTCCTCGGCATTCTGCTGCACGCCATTCTGCCTGGAAAGGAAAGTGCATTTGGTGAAGTGGAAGAAGAAAGAATAATGCACAAAGCGTCTTAAGGAACGCAGAAAGAAAAAAGGCTGCCAACAATCTGCAGGATTGAAGGCAGCCTTTTTCCTATCCCGCCTATTCATAACCACCATGGGCATTCCCCCTCTCCTTTTCATCCTCTCCTGTGTATGATAATAGACTAGGATGAATCGAGGAGGTTGAATATGAAGCAAGCACTTGTTACGGTTGTCATTCCTACTTATAATCGTGCTTCCTTTTTGCGCCGCACGATAAAAAGTGTTCGGTCCCAAACGTTTAAAAATTGGAAACTCCTCATTATGGATGATGGCTCAACAGACCATACTCGCCAAGTCGTTGCCCCCTTTCTCTCCGATCCCAGGATTCGCTATGTACGCCAAAAACAAAATAAAGGTGTTTCTTACACGTTAAACCACGCACTTTCTCTTGTCAGCACCAAGTATTTCGCTCAACTGGATTCAGATGATTGGTATGAACCCCATACGTTAGCCAAGTGTGTGAAGAAAATGGAAAAGGCAGATCCCCGCGTAGCTGTCGTATATGGGCATGAAAAGGTTTGGAAGGCTTATCCTAGCGGAAAGATCAAGTTCAGGAGAAAAAAAAGAAAGTCGGTCATCAAAGACAAGTATGATTTTATTACCCTGCACCAAATGATTTACCCTCGCTTTTACCGAACCCGCGCCCTAAGGCGGGTAAATGGCTGGTCCAACCTCGTCCCCTTACAAGGCCGTTATGCGGAGGATCGGCAAATTCTTTTGAAACTTGCTGGTCATTATCACTTCAAACGAATCAACAAAACTTTATATAATCGCTTGGAACATAAAAATAACAACTCTCGAGGAAGAAACCGGCTAAAGTACGCAAAGGTTACGAGGTTTCTATATATAAGAGCTCTCAAGTCATGGGGGAATAAATACCGTCCCATTTTTAAATGGGTAGGCGGCCGATTGAAGGTTGGCGGTTTAAAGAAAGTAAAATAACATCAAAAAACGTGTGAAGAACCGTTGCTCTCCACACGTTTTTTCCATCTATTGCTGTTCTACTGCTTTTTTCATTTTCTTGGACATCTTTTTCACTTTCTTCTGATCATCCCTCTTCAAATCATCCTGTATGGTCTGTTCCCATAAGGGGACCCCCGTTCGATAGGCTGCTCGGCCAATCATATGCCCTCCTACTGGGGCTGTAATCAGCACGAAAACAATGGCCAATAGCAGTTTGGCGCTGACTATCCCCTCCACTGCATAGAAATAAACGAAAGCCCCTAACAAAATACTCATTATTCCAAGGGTTGCGGCTTTCGTTGCCGCATGCGTACGGTTATAGAAATCAGGCAAGCGCAAGAGACCGAACGTGCTAAGCAAGCTAAGCAGGGAGCCAATAAGAAGGAGCAGTCCAGCAAAAATCTTAGCGATTTCGATTGCGCTCAATGACTTCACCTCTTTCCAAGAACTTCGAGTAGGAAACCGTTGCGATAAATGAAAGAATAGCAAGCAGCAAGATGATTTCCAGGAAAGCCTGGGTGCCCAGCATTACCGATACGATGGCGACTAGTCCGATAATGTTTACCCCAACTGAATCCGCGGCTATTACCCGATCAGGAGTAGAAGGCCCCTTAAAGACCCGATACAAGGTAGCCAAAATTGATACCGAAAGAATAATCAGAGATAGGGAAATTAACGTCTCAAACATTATCGGGTCACCTCCATGATCGCTTTCTCAAACGATCCCTTAATTTGGTTGATAGCCTCTTTAGCATCCGGCAAGTCCATGGCATGTATGTACAGCACATTTCCCTCTTCTGACACCTCTAGTGATAATGTGCCTGGAGTCAGCGTAATGAGACAAGCCAACAAGGTAATTTCCCAATCACTTTTCAAAACCGTAGGAAGAGCGAAGATTCCTGGCCGAAAATCCATCTTCGGCCGCAAAATCAATTTGATTACACTCCAACTGGAAAGGATGAGTTCCTTAATAAAAAGTAAAATTAAATTCACAACAGCAATGACTCTTCTAAAATAAAACGGAGCCTGAAGGAACCGGCGAAATGCGAAGAGGAGCCCCAGCCCAATGATGTAACCTAAAACAAAGGTCACCGGACTCCAATCTTGATTTAAAAACATCCAGATAAAAGCAAGCAAAAAATTCAACAATACTTGGACGGCCATAGTCATCTACTCCTTTAGCACCGCTTGAATGTAGATATTCGGATCCATTAGCGTTTCCGCGGCAATCTCAATATACGGATAGACATAATCGGCTCCTAATCCCAACGCAATCGTGAAGAAAAGCAATACTGCACATGGGGCCAACAAGCCTTTATCACTGCCTTTTTCCTCTTCAGGGCTCAACAAGGTTTCCTTCCAAAATCCATTCATAAATACCTTGATGATCGAATACAGGACAAGCAAGCTCGTTGCTAAGCTAATTCCTGAAATCCAATACATTTGTGCACTAAGGCCCCCTTGAACAACCAACAGCTTACCAATAAAGCCGCTCAATGGAGGTACCCCGGCTAAAGCAAGTCCTGCAACAAAGAACATCCAGCCTAAACCGGGATGGTATTTGATGAGACCGCCCATCTTTTTTAGATTACTCGTTCCGGCAATGCCAATCATGGCGCCCCCTAGCAGAAACAGAAGAGCCTTGACAATCATGTCGTGGATCAGGTAAAAGATTGCTCCTTCAATCGCTGCTGTGTTAAACGCCGCGAGCCCAAAGACAATGAAACCAACAGCAATGACCACATTATAGGCCAGGATTTGGCGAACATCCCAAAACGCAACAGCCCCTATGGCTCCAAGTATCATAGTTGCTGCAGCCATCCAGGCAATGACCTGATGAGTAATTTCGGGCTGGTGATAGAAAATGAGCGTAAACGTCCGGAAGATCGCGTAGATCCCTACTTTTGTCAGTAACCCCGCAAACAAGGCGGCGATCGGAGTAGGCGGTGCACTGTAGGAACCAGGCAGCCAGAAGTAAAGAAATAAACCGGCCTTCAAGCTGAAGACAACCAGAAACATTAAGGCAACAACATTCAACACCCCTGCTTGACCGGCTTCAGCCACCCTCACCGATAAGTCGGCCATATTCAACGTCCCCGTAATCGCGTATAAATACGCAACAGAAGCGACAAATAAGGCAGACGATACGATATTGACCAGTAGGTATTTCAAGGTTTCACGAAGCTGGATTCGAGTAGAACCCAAGACAATAAGTACATAGGAAGAAATCAACATGATTTCAAAGAAAACGAACAGGTTAAAAATATCCCCTGTCAGAAACGATCCGCTGACACCTGCCAATAAAAATTGAAAAAACGGATAGTAGTAGAATTTTTCTCTCTCTGCACCTATGGAGCGAAACGAAAACCATAAACAGCCTAGGGCCACAATCGCTGTCGTCAGGACAAGCAAGCTGGCAAACATATCTGCCACTAAAACAATTCCGTATGGCGGTTTCCATCCCCCAAGGTATAACGTCTGAATGCCTTCCGTATAAACTTGTTGCACCATATTGGCTGAAATTGCAGTTAATACCAATACCGATGCAAAACTTATCCATCTTTGCAACCCAATCTGGCTGCGGAGGAAGATAAGAATAATGCCTGTGAGGACAGGAAGAACAATGGGTAGCACAACAAGGTTATTCATGATCATTTCCCCTTAACTTATCCATATCATCCGTTCCCAGCTCCTTATAGGCCCGATAAGCTAAGACGAAGAAAAAACCCGTCACACCAAAGCTGATTACGATGGCCGTCAGGATGAGGGCCTGCGGGAGCGGATCGGTATACAAGGCTGCTTCCTCCCCTAAAAGCGGAGGAGACCCGGTTTTCAAACCGCCCATCGTCAATATGAGCAGATGAACGGCATGACTCAAAATACCCGTCCCAAGAATAATCCTTAAGATACTCTTCGTTAATATCAAATAAGTGGCTACCATAAATAAAATACCGACAACCACCGACATTAGGATTTCCATTATTCATCATCCTCCCCAATGGCTAGAATAATGGTCATGGTGACACCAACAACGGTCAGATAAACACCTAAGTCAAACAGGACGGCCGTAGCCAGCTCTGTTTTGCCCAGGAAGGGCAGATAGAAATATCCGAAGGAATGGGTGAGAAAAGGAACGTTGAAAATAAAAGATCCAAGTCCCGTTGAAACGGCAATCAGCAGCCCTAATGCCGTCATCTTTTTATAATCGATAGGAAGAATCTTATTTATCGTTTCGATGTCATACGCAACGTAAAGCAGGACCAACGCTGCACCCGTCATCAAGCCTCCGATAAACCCCCCACCGGGGTTGTGATGTCCTGCAAAAAACAAGTATAGCGAAAACAGGAGAATGATGAACGAAATCGTTCGTGTAACAGTTTGTAGAATTACATCATTCGTTCTCAAGATCATCCCTCCTAGCCAGACGCAATTTAATCATGGAATAAACACCTAATGATGCAACCCCTAACACTAAAATCTCCCACATAGTGTCGAATCCCCGGAAATCTACCAGGATGACGTTAACCACGTTTTTTCCTCCAGCTTCCTTATAGCTCGCCTCCAAGAAATATTCGGAGATCGGGACAAACAGTCGGTTTGCCGTAGCCGAGAAGGCAACCAGCATCATCACGACCCCTACTCCAACGGAAATGATGAAATTCGTTGCTTTAAAAGGAATGCGCCCCATTTCTTTCTTAAGCTTAGGCAGGTGATAGAAACAGAGCAGGAATAACGCGACTGAAACCGTTTCTACAATTAGCTGGGTTAATGCCAAATCCGGCGCTCTAAATACGACGAAGAACAATGCCAACATGAAGCCTACGACACCAACCGAAAGAATGGCTGATAGACGAGACTCAAAAAAGGGAACCGCTATGGCTGCAGCGACCATGATTAGAGCCATAATCACTTCATAGATCCCGATTGGCGATGTTTGAGATGCATCAAACGAAAACGCGTTTAAGGCAAACAGCCCACCACCGATCAAAATGATCAGGAAAGCAAAAATATACACCAGGTAATCACGGATGAAGCCTGTCATATGGAAGCGGGTAATGGCATTCGAGATTCTCTCCATGGAAACAAGACCTTGATCATAGAAGTGATTAAGGGCTAGCTTCTTAGGGAACCAATTATAAATTCCTGACCATTTAGCGAGGCTCAGATATAAAATTGTTCCAAGCGCAACTACACCGAAAGTCATCAACAATTCTGTCGTGACCCCATGCCAATGATAAATATTGACATAAAACTGCTGATCCGGAGCCAATAAGCTTGGCAAGATAGAAGCCATGGCCGGCTCAATGAGCGTATAAGACAGGAGATTCGGAAAAGTCCCAAAGATGACAACCAATGAAGCCAGGATAATAGGAGGAATTAACATTCCCAGTGGAGCTTCATGGGGCTTTTTATCCAGTTTTTCCGGCTGATGCTTGCCGGTAAAGGTCTTAAATACCAGGACCATGCTATAGATAAAAGTAAATACACTAGCTACCCAAGCAAGAACAGGAAATAACATGCCCCAGGTCTGCATATTGAACAAGTCCAGCTTGCTCGCATTTAACACACCTGTAAAAAAGAGCTCTTTACTTAGAAAACCATTAAACGGCGGAAGCCCCGCCATGGAAAATGTTCCAATAATCGCTAGTGTAAAGGTAATCGGCATAAGCGACATCAGACCGCCTAGTTTGCGAATGTCTCTTGTCCCTGTTTCATGATCTACGATACCTACCACCATGAAGAGACTTCCCTTAAATGTGGCATGGTTGATTAAATGGAAAATGGCTGCAAGCGTCGCTGTTGTATATACGGCACTTTCTTTGCTATAGCCAAAATGAACAGCCGCCGAGCCTAATCCTAGCAAAGACATAATTAGACCTAATTGACTGATGGTTGAGAAAGCCAGTATAGCTTTTAAGTCCGTCTGTTTTACCGCCGAGAATGAGCCCCAGAACAAAGTGACTATTCCAAAGCCTGAAACTAACCAGAACCATTCGGCTTGTCCTGCGAAAATCGGACTTAGTCTAGCTACTAAGTAAATCCCCGCCTTAACCATGGTTGCCGAATGCAAGTAAGCACTAACTGGAGTCGGCGCTTCCATCGCATCGGGCAGCCAGATATGAAAGGGAAACTGAGCAGACTTGGTAAATGCCCCTAACAAAATGAGCAGCATGGCAGGCAAGAACAACTCATGGGTGGAAATGACCCCCACTTGCGCTATAATCCCACGAATACTGTAGGTACCCGTCATCAGATAAAGCAGGATGAAGCCTGCAAACATAGCAAAGCCACCGTAAACGGTGATAAGCATGGATTTCAGTGCTCCATAGCGAGACTTTTCTCTTTGGTACCAATAGGCAATAAGCAAGAAGGAGGCTAAACTAGTTAACTCCCAGAATACATAGAGTACAAGTAAATTGTCGGATAAAACCACACCAAGCATAGCTCCCATAAACATCAGGAGATAAACATAGAACGAGTTTAGCGCTTCCTTACCCTTGGACAAATAATAGATGGAGTACAAGACCACCAATGTCCCAATTCCCGTAATCAGCAAGGCGAATAGGAGACCTAACCCATCCACATAAGCAGTAAAATTAATGCCTAGTGAGGGGATCCATTCTACTGTATGCTGAACGACATCTCCGTTTGAAACAATGGGAAGAAATTGGACAAGGTATGTAAATAACAAAAGGGGCAAAATGAGGACAAACCATCCCGTATGTATTCGGCGTGCATATTTATACAAAAAAGGTATAAATACGGCCCAAATAAAAGGTGATAAGATGACGAGCTGTAACCAGGCCAAAACAAAAACCTCCCTTTCCCGATGGAACAAAGTACATACAATTGCATTATATATGAAAAACTTCGTCTTTTCATCTTATCGTACTCTGATTTCCCCCTTTTTACTCGAACTTATATATAGGTAGAAACACCGAAAAAAAAATTTTTTTTTAAAAGACAAATGTATAAAAACCACCTCTTTATCCCATCTTAATGAGATGAAAGAGGTGGCAAATATGGTCCTTAGATCAGCAATCGTTGCGATTCTTCTCTTTTTTACTCTTTTTGCATCAGCTTGGTTTTTTCATGCACAGATGAATCGGTATGGAGCCATTCATCCGAATTCTAATAAGGCTGATGTACAGATCGCCCGTGCTCAGCAAGTTGACCTTGAACTGTTTGAACCTTTCCAGCCCCGAGAATATATTAAAATCCGAAACCGCAAAAAAACTGGGTAGCGCAAGCTACAAGTTTTCCACGTTCTGTCCAAATAATGCAACGAGGTTATATACTCGGTCAGTAGGGTAAAAAAATAGAGGGTGCTATCAATTAGCAGCCTCTATTTTTTGTTCGTCTCTTGCATCGCATAGAGCATAGAAATGTTATCAACCAAGTGGTTGTTAAAAATTTTTTTTGCCACTACTAGCAGATCTTTAATCATCGGATCCCGCAGCTCATAGAAAACACTCGTTCCTTCCTTACGCCAAGAGACAATATTCTTGTTTCTTAATATCGCTAACTGTTGAGAAACAGCCGAGCCTTCACTGTTTAAAATGGTTTTCAGTTCATTTACATTCTTCGTGCCCTCCGAAAGCAGCTCCAGAATTCTGATCCTTAAAGGGTGAGCCAACGCTTTAAAAAACTCAGCCTTAAATTTTGGCAATTCTTCTTTGATGGTTTAGGCTTAGGCTTCTATTTCCTCTGACAGTCTTTTTCTGTATACCCACTTCGATAATGTGACACTAATTTCATAAAGTACCAGCAAAGGGATCAGGACTAAAATATCCGAAATGAAATCTGGCGGCGTAATAAGTACGGAAACGACAATGAGGGAGAAATAAGCCAGTTTTCTAGCCTTCGCTAAGCGTACCGGGTTCAGAATTCCAAGGCGCGTAAGGAACATGACCACAAGAGGCATCTCAAATAGAAACCCGAACGGAAGCGTAAGGTTTAACATAAACCGGAAGTATTTATCGGCTGTAAACATCGTTTCGAACTGGGCAGCTGACAAGGCGGTTAAGAAGCCCAATACGCTGGGAAACAAGATGAAATACCCAAATGAAATACCGATCATAAACAGAATAAACAACCCTGGAATAAAGCTTAGAGTTACCCTCCGCTCTTCTTTTGATAGTGCGGGATAAACAAAACGCCACGTTTGAAATGCCGCCACCGGGATGGTCACGGCAATGGCAAACACCCCCGCTATCATCATATATACCCAAAGGATATCACTTGGACCTAGAATAGCTAGCTTTTGATCTAGGTCCTTGACTAGCCAGTCATATATATCCTTAACATAGATAAAAGATGCCACAAGAGCTACAAGAAAAGCAATCGCGGTCTTGATCAGCCGGTTGCGCAATTCACCCAAGTGCTCTACCAGGTGCATATCTTGTTGTCCCATATTTCCCTCCTTAGATATAAAAAGGATGCAGACGGGTGTCCCCATCTACATCCCCGTGTATTAAACAGCAGGCTTGTCTTTCTTTTCGACAGTTACAAGTTCAGGCTTCTTTTCTTCTGCTTTCACTTCTTCCTTGTCGTCACCTGAAACTAACCCTTTGGTTGCGCTCTTGAACTCGGTTAAGGTACGTCCAAAAGCACGTCCGATTTCAGGAAGCTTGGAAGGCCCGAAGATAATTAAGGCAATGACCAGGATTAAGATTAATCCGGGAATTCCGATGTTAGAGAACATAGTTTTTCAACCTCCTAGAATTTAAATCCTTTGATAGCGACGACACCTGGACGAGCGATCGTGTCGCCAGCACGGTGCGGCCATGTACCGTCCGGATGCTGAACAGAAAGGAATAGAGTCTTTTCATCCGGTGTAAACCAAGGACCTGTCAATTCACATCCGGATGGACCGGAAGCGAAACGGAATGCTTCACCAGTATTTGGTCCAGAAGTCGGGATAACAAACATAGAGTTATTTCCAAAAGGACCCATAATATTATCGTTTCTAGGGCTGTAATCCGTTACCGTCCAAAGGTTCCCATTGCTGTCAAAGCTCAAGTTGTCAGGGGCGCTGAATCCACTTTGACGTCCGCCTGCAGCAAAGATTTCAAAGGTGAATTCCAGAGAACCAAGGTCACCATCTTTTTCATAGAAACGAGTAATGTGACCATGAATGTTACCGTGATTATCGTTATTGGTGTGTGCAATAAAAATCGTGTTGTCAAACGGGCTAATTTCCGTATCTTCTGGACGATCGGTCGGTGTCCCTCCCACTAGCAAGGCTGCTTCTTGTGCATTAACGAGAACTTCAGCCTGTGTGGAATATTTCTCTTTCAATTTAGGGGTTTTTTCAATGTCTAGCGGAATCCAAACGCCCTTCTTCATATCAGCTGTATAAAGCGTACCATCCTCAAGCAATTTGGAGTTTTCTTTCCCAGCAGCAGCATTATATTTTCCATTCGAAACGAATTTATAAATACAGGCGTCTTTTTTATCATCACCCATATAAACAGCTATGCGTCCATCTTTTGTAAGACCCATGGATGTATTTTCATGGTTAAAACGTCCAAGCGCTGTGTGCTTGCGAGGAGCAAAGTTCTTGTCTGCACCAGCATCTGTCACATCGAAAGGATCTACTTCGATAACCCAGCCATAGTGTTCAGAGGGCAATCCAGCTTTTTTAGCTTGACTCTCATAGTTCTCTTCACAGGAAAGAACAGTATTCCAAAGAGTCATCCCACCAGAGCAGTTGGCCCATGTTCCCTGAACGGTTGTAGCTCCACCTACTGCAGCAGAACCGGCAGCTTTACCAACCAGCTTAAAGGCAGTTAATCCATTGTGACGACGTGCATATTTGGATGTAGGATCCATCTTCCAGGATCCATTCGCATCCTTATAAACCTCAATAATGGTTCCACCTTGATGGTAAAGCTGTTTCGTCAGCAAGTTTGACCCTTGCATAGAAGCTGGCATTGCGCTGTCGATCAATGCACTGTCGGTGACATACTCACAGTTCGTCCACAACAAACCTCTTTCACTGGATCCATTGATCGGGAAGAATACATTTAAATCTGCATTGTAACCAAAGGTGTCCCCTGCAGGATTAATGACGTCGCCGTATACAGCTACAACATCATAGGTAAAGCCTTCAGGCAATTTAAGATCATTGGACCAATCAATATCAATTGGCTTGAAAAATCCCTGAGCCTTCTTCGTCTTTTTCACTTTATCGGTTTCGAACAGATGATCTGCAGGACTAGCAGCTTCAGCAGTTGGAGCAAGAGTTCCTAAACCTGCAGAGGCAGCAGCTAGAGCAGCAGCTCCTGTTCCAAGGTACCCCAAAAATTTACGTCGATTCATGTTTTCCATTGTTTCCTCTCCCTCTTTATCTGAATGTAATGGATTAGCTTGTCCTTAGTACGATTCATATCATACGGGAAAATTACTAATCTACTATGTTCATTGTGTTAATGTTTAATTGAGAAGGTTAAGAAAACGTTAAAGTTGCATGCAAAACCTTTACAATATCAAATATAAAAAGCTGCATGCAGATTGACCTGCACACAGCTCTTCTTATTAGCTACTCTCCTTCTATTAGATATTCCTCATGAACAGCAAAATGGGCGTCATCCAGTATTTTGGCTAAATGCTCGAGGGGAGTTGTAGCTACTTCCCGATACATTCTTCTGGTATATAAATGTCTTGCATTAGGAAGCTCGCGTTTCAGCTGCTGCCTCAGTTTATTCCCAGCACCATCTGCATCGACTAAGACGTACACGTCCTCATCCTGAAGGGGCAATATGATATCCTCAACTTTATCCTCGCTTAAAGTCCCATACGTACAAACAATTTCTACAGGCTCATTGAGAATTTGCAAGAGCTTTTCCTTATCTGTCTTACCCTCGACAATGATGATTTTCGGCTGATCCATTCCTCTACTCTTCTTCCCTTCCTGCTGGATTATCGGGATACGAGCACCAATCACTCCAGCTGCCTGGATAGAGCCTCACCTTTTCATAGCCTGCTTCTTTTAAGCCAAGAATATTAGGACAAGCTGTAACCCCTGATCCGCAGTACACGATAATTTCTTTGGATGGATCTATGTCCTTGAACTGTTGCTTCAAGCTTTCTTCTTCTTTCCAGGTTCCTTCGTCGTTTAAGACACCCTTCCAAAAGTAGTTTTTTGCTCCCGGAATATGTCCAGCTACAGGATCAATGTGTTCTTCAAGTCCTTTATATCTTCTTTCTTCGCGGGAATCAATTAAAATGACTTCTTCTGCATCCTTCTTGGCTTTCACCCAATTGATATCGGCCACCATCTCCTCTTGGACTTTCGCTTCATAGCGTTCTGGATTCGGCTGTAAAACCTCTGAGGTTACCGGGTATCCTTTTTTCTTCCAAGACGAGTAGCCATCGTTAAGCACATATACCTGATCATGACCTAAATACTGCAACAGCCACCATAGACGGGAGGCCATGGCTCCTCCTTGGTCGTCATAAGCCACCACTATGGTCTTTTCGCTTATACCGGCTTGTCCGAGTTTCTCAACAAAATCTTCAATCTTCGGCAATGGATGCCTTCCGCCATGCTTCTCTTTTGCTCCGGACATATCTTTCTCCAAATCAAAGTAAACAGCGCCCGGAATATGATCTTCATCATAAGCCTGCTTTCCAGCCTCTGGCTTTCCTAGTGTAAATCTGCAATCTGCAACTCTTACAGAGGAGTCCGATAATTTCTCCTTTAGCCAATCGCTTGTAACAAGATGAGTTTTCATTTTTCCACATCCTTGAATAAATTTTGTTGTTTATTTGTCGATATATATCGAATCTTTTAACTTTAAATGAATGCTCATTCATATTATAGTTTAGTATGTACAAGAACTGGTATACCAAAGAGGGGAGCGAAACCATAATCATGCCTATCACCTATACGAGAGAGGAAATCTACGAGTCCTATAGCATAAGTGAGTTGGATGCCAAAAGAAAGGACCTTATTGAGGCCTTAAGTATAAGCAAGCTTTCTGACTACGAAACGATTGAAGTGAATAACTTGATCAGCCTTATCAGTCAACGAATTCAGTTGATGAATGAATTACTTGGCGTATCTTAACGCATAACGGGGATTACATCCCCGTTTTTTGTTTTCATCCCAATACCAGCCCGCCATAGACAAGTGTCCCTAGAATGACAAAGGCGGGGTGTACCTTCCATTTTTCCATGAGCAAAAAGCTGGCAATAATAAGAAATGCCGTGTGACCTACACCTGCCTTCGCGTAACCATTCATAACGAACTGAACGGCTATGGCTCCTAGCATGACTGCAACAGCAGGCCGGATGAGCGCCGTCATTTTTTTGACCCGAGGGGAATCTTTAAACCGGTTCAGCACTCCCATTAACAACATCATGGCTAATAAGGATGGGGCAACTGTGGCAAATATCGCAATAATCGAGCCTAATATGCCCCCCACTTGATACCCGATAAACCCCGCCATTTTGGTGCTGATCGGACCAGGCAAGGCATTTCCTAAGGCTAATACATTCCCAAATTCCTCACTGCTCAACCAGCCATATCGGTCAACAATTTCATATTGAACAAGCGGGATGGAAGAAGGACCTCCTCCGTACCCCACGATACCTGGAATAAAAAAGGCAAGGAAGATTTCCCACAAAATCATTTGTTCGCCGCCTCCTTTTGCACTTCCTGCCCCTCTGCCGGAGTTTTTTTTCCACCCCATAGGAGTGCATAGGACAACAGAATGCCAATTAATAAGGCGGGATGCAAATCTAGTAGCTCAAGGGCAATAATGCTTACGGCAACTAGGCTAAGCGTGAGCATTCGACCTTCCCCCTGCCATGACCTTTTTAAGAAATCGTAGGCCAGAACAAACATCATGACGCCAATCACAGGCTGAACAGCCGTTGTCATCCCTACAACCCATGAAGCATCTTTGATGGCATAAAGGGAACCCAGCAACAGACCCATCAGCAAAACCGTAGGAACCACCGTAGCTGCCGTAGCAACAATAAGACCGATCAATCCTGCCTTTTGGTATCCGATATAACCGGCTAACTTGGTCACAATCGGTCCAGGCAGGGTATTGGCTATAGCTAAAAGGTTGCCAAATTCCTCGTCTGTCACCCATTTATACCGGTCAACTGCTTCCTTATGAAACAGAGGAATAGAAGAAGGCCCCCCTCCATAACCGAGCACACCAGCCCGAAAAAAACCTAAAAACAACTCCCAGTAAACTACCATGCCGCCACGGCTCCATCTGTTCGAGGCTCCGTTCCTCCCGCCAGCACTCCATTTTCTAATCGAATAATGATTTGCCCGCGGCCGAAGCCTTCTGATCCGAGGGCCCACTCAATTTGGTGCCCCTTGTCTGCGAGAGATAAAGCTAAATGGTCAGGAACACCGATTTCCAGCTCAACCTTTTTGTCCTTAATCCATCTCCAACGAGGAGCATCCAAGGCCGCTTGGGGGTTGAGCTGGAAGTCAATCATATTCATCATCACTTGCACATGCCCTTGAGGCTGCATAAAAGCACCCATCACCCCAAATGGCCCTACAGCCTTTCCATCTTTAGTGAGGAATCCAGGAATAATCGTATGGTACGGTTTTTTTCCGGGAGCCAAACCATTTACATGCGTTGGATCTAAAGTAAAGTTATGTCCCCGGTTATGCAGAGCAATTCCTGTCCCAGGAACAACTAAACCAGAACCAAACCCCATGTAGTTGCTCTGGATAAAGGAAACCATGTTTCCTTCTTCATCCGCTGTGGCAAGATAAACCGTTCCTCCCTTTGGAGGTTGACCGGGGAACGGAGCTAGGGCACGCTCTCCAATTAAGGCCATTCTTTGCCTAGCATACTCTTCAGAAAGTAACCTTTCGACATTGACCCTCATTTGGTCCATTTCGGTAATTTCCTGGAGCCCATCCGCAAAAGCCAGCTTCATGGCCTCAATTTGCTTGTGCAAGGTATCTGCTTGATCTCTTGCCGTAAATTCGAATCCCTCTAAGATTTTTAAGGCCATGAGTGCGACCAGCCCTTGTCCGTTTGGCGGTATCTCCCAGACATCGTAACCTCGGTAATTTACAGAAATAGGCGTTACCCATTCCGGCTTATAGGCCGCTAGGTCTTCCTTTCTCAAGTAGCCGCCATATTCTCGAGAGAATTGGTCAATTCGATCCGCAATCTCTCCCCGGTAGATGGATTCCCCCTTCGTTTCTGCAATTGATCTAAGAGTCTTTGCGTGTTCAGCTGATCTCCAGATTTCCCCCACTTGGGGCGCTCTTCCTTCCGGGGCAAAAACCTCGAACCAATGCTTAAAACATTCTTCTTTTAATTCTTCTTGATATTGATTAACAGCGGCCCTCCAGCTTTTCCCTAACGTAGGGGAAATGGGATATCCGTTCTCGGCGTATTCAATAGCCCGTTGGAGTGTCTCGGTTAGCGGCAGCTTTCCAAAACGTTCTGATAAGGCAGCCCAGGCTGAGGGCGCTCCAGGGACGGTTACAGGAATCCAGCCGTATTTCGGCATTTCCTTGTAGCCTGCTTCCTTGAGCTTATCAATGGAGATCCCCTGCGGTGCGGTTCCGCTCGCATTTAAACCATGAAGCTCTCCTTTTATCCATACAAGTGCAAATGCATCTCCACCAATGCCATTTGACGTTGGCTCCACTACGGTTAGACATGCCGCTACAGCAATAGACGCATCGACGGCATTGCCGCCCTTCTTCAGAATATCCAGCCCTGCCTGGGCAGCAAGAGGCTGGGAGGTAGCCACCATGCCTTTCTTCGCGTACACCACATTCCGTTGGGATCGATAGGGGTAATATTGAGATTCGATGTTCATTTGTACCTCCTCTAAAACTCCACACTTCTTCCATGATGTGGTAATCGTACTTCAATCCCGCCGAATTTTCAATATAATATAATCGCATTTTGTTTATTCTAAGAACCATGTTATGATGGTTGAAAATTGACGGAGGTAAACTATGCAAAAACGGCCGTTATCCGTTGGTTCCCTAAAACCTAATAGCAAGCAACCTGCGATATCCTTGAGACAGATCGAATTGCCTAAGCCAATGGTGCCAAAATCCCCACCTAAGCCTAAATCAATTGTAAAAGTATCTCAAAACAATTCAACGTTCATCATCGAATCTCAACCAAAGCAAACCCTCCTTAATGCTGCGCTAAATCAGGGTTTTCCTATCGACTACAAATGCACAAAAGGAAGCTGTGGCCGCTGCACCGTCAGGATTTGGGAAGGGAAAAACTTGCTAAACTCACCTACCGATAAGGAAAGAGAAAAACTAAAAGAATCCATCCAAGCCGGTTATCGCTTAGCCTGCCAGGTGATGATGGAGTAAAAAAGCTTGTGTTGAATAATTGGAAAAACGTCACTTAAAATCAAACAAAAACATGGGGGAATAATGGGAAAATCTCCATCTAATTCAGCTCTATCCCATCATTTTTGCGTTTCACCGCCATTCGTGGCCGTTTTTCCACTTAAATGCAAGATAAGATACTGATTTTGAAGTTTAATTGGAGAATCTCCACCTACTTCAAACCCAGCACCCTACCTTTTCAAATCTATAGAGGCCAACGCCAAAAAAGGCTGATCCCCAAAAATCGTCTTTACCGACCTTTAGGGACAGCCTTCTCTTCGTTATTTAGGTTCTGGAGATTGTCCCCCCTTATTCTCCAATACCGTCCCTGTGTGAGCCCGAAAAAGCAACTCATCGTACTTATCCACATAACTCTTCCCGCTTGAAAGCAGGGTCCCTATATACGCTCCTAAGAACCCAAGAGGAATGGAGACAAGCCCTGGATTTCTTAATGGAAAGATTGCTTCGGCACGGATAAGACCCACTGCAGGATCCATGATATTCGGGCTGAGGATAACTAGTACGACCGAAGCGATCAAGCCAGTCAGGATCCCCGAAATGGCTCCCACAGGATTAAAGCGCCTCCAAAACAAACTTAACAAAATTAGAGGGAGATTCGCTGCCGCTGCAACAGCAAAAGCCAAAGAAACAAGAAAAGCTACGTTCCATTTTTGCACAGCAATGGCCAATACGATAGAAGTCATCCCAACAACAGCGGCAGAACACTTTGCTGCAATCATTTGTTCTTCTTCAGATGCTTGTCCCTTCCGAATGATCGTGCTATAAAAATCATGGGCAAAAGCAGATGACGCGGACAATCCCAGCCCCGTTACAACGGCTAGAATCGTGGAGAAAGCTACAGCTGAAATAAAAGCCATGAGAAAATCTCCGCCAAGAGCGTGAGCAAGCAGAGGAATAGCCAGATTCCCTCCTTGCATTTTCTCCCAAGGGACAAACACAGCTGCACCAAAGCCGAGAAACACTGTCATGAGATAGAAAAAACCGATGACCCACGTGGCGGTAACTAAGGAATGGCGCGTGGTCACAGCATCCTTTACGGTAAAAAACCTCGTAATAATATGCGGCAAACCAGCCGTGCCCAAAATAAGGGCTAACTGAAAGGAAATGGTTTCCAGCGGATGTTTAAGCTCATTCCCCGGCAGAAGAAACCTTTCACCCAATGGAGTTGCTGTATTCACATAAGTGAACATTTCAAATACGTTCCAGTGAAATCGGGATAAAACAATGAGACTGATGATGATGGTTCCGGATAGAAGCATGATGGTTTTGATGATTTGAACCCAGGATGTGGCTACCATGCCTCCAAACACAACGTAAACGGTCATGAGCAGCCCAACAATCAATATAGATATAGAGGGATCCAGATCTAAAAGGAGGTGAATGAGAGCCCCGGCTCCTACAAGCTGAGCAATCATATAAAAAATAGAAATCGCCATCGTATTCATCGCGATCATCCCACGAAGCCCCTGATGATCAAAGCGTACCGCTATAGAATCCGCTAACGTAAACTTGCCTAAATTGTGCAGAGGTTCAGCCACAATCAGCAACAAAACCAAATAGGAAACTAAAAACCCTATCGCATAAAAAAAGCCATCAAACCCATAGAGCGCTATCGTACCTGTAACCCCTAGAAACGAAGCCGCACTCATATAATCACCAGCGATAGCCAATCCATTTTGCATGCCCGTCAACCGGTTCCCCGCTACATAGAATTCGTTGGTGGTTGTCGTCCGTTTTACAGCGGAATACGTAATGGCTAATGTTCCAACCAGGATCGCCAAAAAGAAAATTACCCCTGATATATTCATGGAATTGGACCTCCCCCAGAATAGTCCAGTTTTATCTCATTATAACAACACTTCCAGGGGTTGTACCAGAAAACTTGGATGACGCCAGCTTGAGTTCTGCGTCAACAAGTTTTCCTCGTGCTGTCCAACTAGTATAACGAAGGTATAGTTTCTGACAGTATAAAGAAAATTTACTGTTTCTTGCGAGCAGTAAGTTTTCTTTGAATATTAATGGTTAGCCACTTCAGCCACACCATAACCAGTATTGGATTTAACTAGAATTTCATCGTACTTCTTACTATCAGCCTTAGAAGACGATAGAATGGTTCCAAGATATGCAGCGATGAAACCTAGCGGGATAGAAACAATCCCTGGATTGGATAAACCGATGATAGGATCTCCTACTAGGATGGCTTTACCTACTTCCGGATTCCAAACATTCGGCCCTAATGCAACGATAAGCAAGGAGCTCAATAAACCTACCAGCATTCCCGTAACCGCACCCGTTGTATTGAACCTTCTCCAGAAAATCGTGAAGATGATAACAGGCAGGTTGGCACTCGCTCCCACAGCAAACGCTAACGCAACAAGGAAAGCTACGTTCAAGCTTTGGGCAAAAAGTGCTAAGATAACAGATAGAATGGCTACCCCAATCGAGGCCCAACGTGCAGCCAACATTTGTTCCTTTTCACTCGCATGACCGCGCCGAAGGATATGACTATAGAAATCGTGAGCGAAGGCAGAAGCCGCAGAAAGAACAAGTCCCGCTACAACCGCTAGAATCGTAGCAAAAGCAACAGCGGATACAAAAGCAAACAAGAAATCTCCGCCAAGCGCTTGAGCAAGCAATGGAGCTGCCATATTCCCCGCTTTGTCAGCAGCCAAGATAGTTTCATGACCTACAAACGCTGCAGCGCCAAATCCTAAGAAAATCGTCATGATATAGAAAATACCGATGATCCATGTAGCTACTACAACCGATTGACGAGCTGTTTTTGCATCTTTAACAGTAAAGAAGCGAATTAAGATATGAGGTAATCCAGCCGTCCCCAATACAAGAGCTAAGTTAAGAGAAAGCGTCTCGATTGGATCCTTATATTTATTTCCTGGATTTAAGAAAGCATCCCCGATAGGCGTAGCCGTCTTCATGTGTTCAAACATATTGGTAAAACTGAAACCGAACTTCGCAAATACAATCACAGAGATCACAAAGGTTCCAAGCATAAGCAGTACGGCTTTTATGATTTGAACCCAGCTTGTCGCCGTCATCCCGCCTAGTACCACGTAGATCGTCATCAGCGTACCCACGATTAAAACGGAAGTCGTGTAATCAAGTCCTAGTAATAATTTAATAAGTCCACCGGCACCAACTAGCTGCGCAATCATGTAAAAAATAGAGATAGAAATCGTGTTCAAAGCGGCTACTCCGCGGATCTTCTTATCATTGAAACGAGCGGCAATCATATCGGCCATGGTGTATTTCCCTAAGTTACGAAGCGGCTCCGCTACGATGTACAATACAACCAAGTAGGCCACAAGAAATCCGATACTGTAGAAGAAACCATCGAATCCCACTAAAGCAATCGTCCCCGCAATCCCTAGGAAAGAAGCGGCAGACATATAATCGCCTGCGATAGCCAATCCGTTCTGCCAACCAGTTAATCCTCCCCCCGCTGTATAAAAGTCACTCGTAGATTTCGTTTTCTTGGAGGCAAAATACGTGATGACAAGGGTTCCCAATACAATAATCAAAAATAAACTAAAGGCTGTTGTATTCACGTTTCTTACCTCCCCTTATTCATATCATCCAAAATCTGTTTTACATCTTCGTCGAACTTCTCTGCTTTTTTAGAGTAGAGGATGCACAATGTCCAGGTCATTATAAATTGGGCAAAAGCAAACACCCAGGCCCATGTTACAGGTCCAAATGCCGACTGGTTTAGCACCTTGGTGTAAGAGGTCATCAGAGGCAAGCTAAAGTAAAAAACAAAAAAGAAAATGGACAACGGTACAATGAATCCGTTCTTACTCTTCATTAGCTTTTTAAACTTGGTGGATTGGACAATTTCCGTGTAATTTACCGTCTGCTCCCCATCGTTAGGGATGGATAATTTTTTCGCCTGACTCATCTTTTATTCATACCCTCCTTCTTTGTGTAAGCGCTTTACAGTCATTATATATAAAAGGTTCCTTATATTATAAAAATTTGCGCGAAA
Source organism: Ammoniphilus soli (assembly GCF_040813775.1). Classification (NCBI taxonomy): domain Bacteria; kingdom Bacillati; phylum Bacillota; class Bacilli; order Caryophanales; family Paenibacillaceae; genus Ammoniphilus; species Ammoniphilus soli. Next base: position 110,378 of record NZ_JBEGDL010000014.1, on the reverse strand, counting down.
TGTTATTTTTTATGTTTGAATAGCAAAAACCCAGCCTCAGACGGCTGGTCCAAAAAGGCTTATCTTTGCAAGCGTTGTAATAGCTCTTTAGCGGAAGAGCGCGAAACAGGGACCTGCGTTCTCCTTCCGTCATTCAGAACCAAATTATACGTTCCGTTAAACCAGGGAATGAGCTCCAATACATAGTTCATATTGACTAAGAAGCTGCGATGCGTTCGATAAAAGGCATAGCTGTTTAGCTTTTCCTCCATTTGCTGCAGCGTCATTTTTGACGTATAAACTTGGTTTTTCGTGTGAATTTCAATCACTCGCTCTTCCCTTGAGGCATAGAGAATAGATTCCGGATCTAAGACAATCAAGCGTTCTCCATCATCCACCAGGAGCTTGGATACTTTGGAGGATGTCTGCCCAGAGACAGGAACAGAAATTTCAGTAGAACCTGCTTCCCCGATGCGGGATCGAATGCGCTGTAGCGTTTGCTTTAAACGATGGTGGTCATATGGCTTTAGCAAATAATCTACGGCATCCAGATCAAAAGCTTCTACAGCATAATCGTCATGAGCTGTCGAAAAGACAATAAACGGACAGTTTTTACGGGAAGACAGCATCCTTGCCGCTTGCAGCCCTTGCATCTCTGGCATATGGATATCCAGGAAAACGACATCCGGCTCATGCTCCTCTACCAGCTGCAAAAGCTCCATCCCGTTTGCAGCACTTGGAAGCACCTCAATCCCTTCTTGCTCTAGCAAATACTTTAGCTCTTCTCGAGCCAAGCGCTCATCCTCTGCAATCATCGCTCGAATTTTCATTATGAACCCCTCTCCTCTATTTGGCGGCATATGGAATGGTAAAGGAAATACGGCATCCTCCGCCTTCTCTATTTTTGAAATGCAACCTAGCTTCTGGTCCAAATAAACTAATCAATCGCTGATTGGCATTATGAACACCAATTCCGTTTCCTTCCTCGCTTTTCACTGACGTTTTTCCGAGCTGTTCCATGACATGCTCTGGTATCCCGGACCCGTTATCCTCCACACTAACCTTTACCAGGTCTCCTTCCCGTTTCAATTGAATTCGAATTTCCCCGCCATTTGGCTTTCCTTTCAGCCCATGATGAATGCTATTCTCCACAAGCGGCTGCAAAATAACGGGAGGAATCAATACATCCTCTAGCCCTTCCTCCATCTCACAGTCAATAACAAATTGATCCGCAAATCGTATTTTTATAATCTCAATATAAGCTTGGAGATGGCCCATTTCCTGTTTAACCGGGACAAGCTGAGAGGACACCATTTTAAGATTAAGCCGCATATATGTCCCTAGCTGTACCGTCACATGGCGGGCAAGCTGGGGATCTAGCCGGATCAGCGTATTAATGGCATTCAAGGTATTGAACATAAAGTGCGGATGAATTTGAGCCTGCAAGACTCTCAGCTCCGCATCTTTCATCAGAGTGGCCATGTTTTCCGCCAAGGCCAGGTTTAGTTGGTTGGATATCAGCGTTCCTAATCCCCGCGCCAAAGCTTCCTCTACCTTCGTGATTTGCTGTGGTCTCTTGAAATAGAGGGCAATAATCCCGGATACTCGACCGGCTTGGATAATGGGAACTTTAATCGATGCACCTAGCGGGCACTTAGAGTCCCTGCATTGAATTTGGTTTCGGTGATGAGCGATCTGTATCTCTCCTGTACGAATCGCTGTTCGTGCCAGTTCTGTTTGCAGCTTCTCACCTGGCAAATGATGATTGGATCCAATACCCACATGAGCCAAGATATAATCCGTATCTGTAACCGCTACCGCAGCAGCCTTCAGCTCCCTCTTCAGCAAATGCGCGGTAGCAAGGGCTGTTTCCGGTGTGAGACCCTTCTTTAGGTAAGGCAGGGTAAGCTCGGCAATTTTTAATGCGCGCTGGGTTTCAAAAGCCGCAGAGCGCTCTTCCTCATGTAAGGCTACACGGATCATCATCGTAAAAATGGCAATAGATACGCTATTGGTCAGAACCATAGGGATGCCTATCGTATTCACCAGCTCAATAGCCGCTTCTGGTGGATAAGAAAAAATTAAAATGAGTCCCATCAATAGGATAGGAGCAAACATCCCGATGAATAAGGCCTTGGATGCGGTAATAACCCGTTCATGAGAAAAGAAACGGGCAATCCATCCTGCAAACAAACCTGTAATCGGTGCCGATAATCCATTGGCTAAAGCTGTAAATCCGCCTAAACTGTATAAATGAATCCCTGTAATCAATCCTGCTCCTACACCTACCACAGGTCCGCCGAGCAATCCTCCAATTACAACCCCGACGAGGGCGGAATGAGCGATCCCTTGGTTCTCTTCCAGTGTGGTAATCCAGAACGAGGAGATCAGTTGATCCTCTGCCACAACAAGTCCCGCATAAATTCCCGCGCTCCCAAATGTACCAAAAATGATGGAAAAGTAAAGGGAAGTCCGAATGCTCACTTCACGGTCCAACAGCTGCCTAAACAATGGAATCCGCGTCAAAATAAACGTTAGAATCAAGAGAATTCCCATTCTCTCAAACAAAAGCAAGGTTAACTGCTCCAAATTCAGTCCCCCTTACATTACACTAACGCTATTATAGCAAGTTTGTTTGGAAAAGAGGCAAGATTCTCATGAAAAAGAGAGAATCCTTTTGGGAAAAGGGTCCTCTCGTCTTTACGGCTTATGCTTGCAAAACCTGTTTGATTCGTGCGATCGCCCAATCCAAATCCTCTTTTGAAATATTAAGCGGCGGTGCAAAACGGATGGTCGTCTCATGCGTCTCTTTACACAGCAGTCCTTTTTCTTTTAACTGTTCACAATAAGGCCTGGCTTTCTCTTGAAGCTCGACCCCAATGAATAATCCTCTACCTCTAATTTCTTTAATCACAGGGTTCTGGATTTCCTTTAGCTGATCCATAAAATGCTTTCCCAATTGCAAGGATTGGTTTACTAAATCCTCTTCCTCTAGAACGTCCATAGCTGCAATCGCCACAGCACAAGCAAGTGGATTTCCGCCGAAGGTGGATCCATGGGAGCCCGGATTGAATACGCTGAGTATTTCTTCATCCGCTGCTACGGCTGAGATGGGAAACACCCCGCCGCCAAGCGCTTTGCCCATGATATACATATCCGGTTTCACGCCCTCCCAATCACATGCAAACAGCTTCCCTGTTCGACCAAATCCCGTTTGAATCTCATCGGCAATAAAAACAACACGATTTTCCTTACACAGCTCATAGGCCCCTTTTAAGAAGCCTTCTGGAGGCATCAGAATCCCGGCTTCCCCTTGGATGGGCTCAATCATAATCGCTGCTGTATTGGGGGTAATCGCTTTTTTCAGCGCATCTAAATTGCCGTAAGGAATGATTTTAAAGCCAGGCGTAAAAGGACCAAACCCTCGCTTATATTCCTCTTCAGAAGAAAAAGACGTCACTGTAATCGTCCGTCCATGAAAATTTCCCTCAAACACAATAATCTCCGCATGGTTCTCAGGAACCTTCTTTACTTCATAAGCCCATCGGCGAACGGCCTTGATTGCTGTCTCAACCGCTTCTGCTCCTGTATTCATCGGAAGAACCATCTTCTTTTGCGTCAGGCCGGATAGCTTCTCATAAAATTCCCCTAATCGGTCATTATGAAAGGCACGGGATGTCAATGTTACGCGGTCTGCTTGATCTTTTAGCGCTTGGATAATCTTTGGATGGCGATGCCCCTGATTCAGGGCAGAATAAGCGCTAAGCATATCCATATACCGATTTCCTTCCGGATCTTCTACCCAAACTCCTTCTGCTTTAGAAACGACAATCGGAAGGGGATGATAATTCCTTGCCCCGTACTTTTCGGTTTTCTCAATAATAAAAGATGTATTCACAAAGATGGCCTCCTCTAAATGATTGCTTGCTAAAAAGTTCTCTCCTATACTTTATGCAATTTATTGGTCAACCTAACCAACAGCAAAAATTATTAGCTATTTCTGGTCCAAGCTCCAAGGTTTAAGCAAATTTTCTTTGCACTTCATCCATGGTAAAATAGGTAGGAAAGAGGTGGGACTATTTTAGAAAATGAAAGCATTTTGGAGAAAATTCTCGATGAGGTCAATGAAGGCGTCCATGTGATTGACGAACAGGGAAACTCCATTTTATATAACCGAAAAATGGAAGAGATTGAAGCGATGAATAGAGAAGATGTTTTACAGAAAAACATAACCGACGTCTTCCAATTTCAATCGGACCAAGACAGTACTCTTTTGCACTGCAATATCGGCTCAGAAAATACAGAGAGTAAAGAGAGAAGAAGCATCACGACATGACTGGTGCTTCTTTCGCCTTTCTAAAATCGATGGGATCTTTTAAAGATTTTTTTTCGCAGAATTGCTCCTATCCATAAGGTTAAAGGGATGAATGCACCGAAAAAAGGATATACATTCTTTAGAACAAAGCTACCCTGGACCCAATGCCCTACCATGCTCTCTGTAAAAAATATCGAAATCATAAGTACCACGATTCCCATCGGGATAAACAGCTTGTTTTTCGAAACGGGGAACACGTTCGCCGCCGCAACAACAGCAACATAAATATAAATCGTGATCTTAAAAAACACATTTACGATGATGGTAACCATAACAAAGGCGTCTAACCGCTGAATGACATCTCCCACATTGATTTTTTGAGACATTTCCATAAATGGAAAAACAGATCGGTCTGCCTGCTCTACCCCCAACACAGCAACCTCAAGGCTGTGAACCATGGCCAGAAACAACCCAGTCAGGATAACCCCCAGCAAACCCACCTTTAGCCCTTGTTTAGGGTGGTTTAAGTAGGGCAGAATCATCGTAAAACAAACCATTTCCCCGAAGGGCCACATCCAGGTTTGCTGCATTGTTGTCTTCAAGATTGTTTTCCATCCAGGTTCAAGCACAGGAAGCAAATTTTCTCCTTTTACTACTCCAGAACTAAATAAGCCTATAATTGCAAGGATGGTGATAAAAAAAAATAGGAAAATATACATTTCTCCCACACGGCTAATGACCTCAATCCCGTTGAAAATGGCATAGAGAACAACCGCCACTAGCATGATACCTAGTACCAACTTGGGGGTTTCCCCATAGCTCAGCGAAACCAATTCGATTCCATCCCTTACATTCCTTGACGCTCCATATAAAAAAAAGGACATATAGGAAATGCTAATGAATTGACCTATAGGTCTTCCGAAAATCCTTTGGCTATAGGCTGTTAAGGGAAGATTGGAATATTTTCGGTACAGGTCATAATAAATAAGGTACAAAACCACACCTAGTGCCATTCCCAACAGAATGGCCAACCAAGATGCTTGTTTTGCCTCTCCGCCTAGGGTAAACATCATGGCTGTCCCGATGCCAAAAAGCAATTGTAAAGTAAAGAATTGGTAAAGTGTTATTTTGGCATTTTCCACACTTCTCACACCCAACACGTTTTGTTTGATTTAGCTCCCCTTCTTCAACGCACCCTTCCTTTTTCGAAAGTGAGCAACCAATAAAAGCAAAAAGGGAATTCCCAAGCCGATCGCCATGGAGTAGGGAACAAAAACTATCTTATCAGCATAGCCCATATATACCGTATTCGGATAAACCACTAAAGAGAGAACAATCATGATCAATCCCATGGGAATTGTTAAGGTCCGGTAACTTTGAAGTCTCAAGATTTGCGCGAGACCTGTAATACTGGAGTACAGATAAAGAGTTGCCTTGAAATAGATGGAAAGCACCCACATCGCTGCAACCAGCGCTTCGATCCTTTGCAGAAACTGGGCGATTTCAATTTTCTTGGCCAGAGCATATGTCGGGAACATTTGACGCGCTGCAAGGTCCGGACCTAGAACGATGATGCAAAGAGCTGTAATGATAACAATAAAAGAACCGCCAACCCATGCTGCATGAAGAAAAGCTTTTGATGCTTTTTGTTTATTGTTAATGACTGAAGGATAAAACATAAGGAAGACAATGCCTACAAACCCAGAAGTCGCTGCCAATGGGATGGCAGCTTTCAGAACAGGTTGAATCCCATTTTCAAGAACAGGCATAAAATGGCTTAACTCGATATCAGGCAATACGCTTAATACAACCACCAGGTACATCCCTACAAACCAAGGGATTAAGATTTCAGCCGCCCGAGCCACTGTCTCTAGACCCAACCGGATTCCCATTATGATAACAATGGCAAATGTCGCATTAATAAATTGGATGGGGGTTTCGGTCATGATTTGAGTAACTATAAAATTTCCGACATAGAAACAGAGTGAAGCCGCATTATGTATTCCAAAATAAATAAAGTTTAAGGAAATAAATCCACCCACCCATTTTCCCAAAACGTTTTCGCTAAATTCTACAAGGTTTTGATCACCGAACTGCTTCCCTAAAATGGTATACAACCACACGACAAGCAGGGTAAAAATAATCCCCAGAATCGCGGCTATCCAAGCATCTTGCTTCGCATCAGCTGCCAATCCTGCTGGAACTAATAATATCGATGTTCCGATGATGAAAAAGAGGGCAAGAAGAAAAAATTGGGAAACTGAAATTTTAGCCTTCCCATCCATAAGAGCCATCCACCTTTTTTGTGTTTTATTCCACCTTCAACCATTCACCAATAGGGGAAAAGATCACGGCAAGTCCTTCATTAGGATTCGGAATGTTCACCCCCAACACTTCCGCTATCATTAACCCCGTTGCTATGGCCATCATGACTGAAAATGCCCAGAGATCCCTCTTGCTCCCCTGCTTCATCAGTGGCTTTAACTCCCACGCAAACAGGATAGCCGATAAGATAAGGATTCCTAAAACACCAAACATCGGTTCACTTCTCCTTTTCTAACTCATTGAGGAAAGAATCTCCGACGGTACCTGTGCGGCGGATTTTAAAATCAGCTTTGCCTCTTATTTCAATTTTTGTAAATATCTTCTCCCAATCATTCTTTACCTTCTTCCAATAATCTGGATTTTCCCTATGGACGACTTCTCCAAAGCCGAAGATATCGGCCTTATATTTCTTTTGGACAGCCTTTACTACTGTTTTTATTTCTTGTTCCATTTGATCATTTAACTGTTTTTCCAATTGCCTGACGGTTTCGGTCTTAGATAAATCCAGCTGTGCACACTCAACCTCCGCCAAACTGCCTTCAGCCTCAATCTTAACCTCGATTATCGGCTTTCCTTCATCAATGCGGGCCTTCACGTTTTCTTTTGTACGGATCACTTCATAAGCAAACTCCTCTTGTTTATTGGTTCTTTTCGGGCATGGCAAAGAAATGACCGTACTAAAAACGTTTCCGATAATATAGTTATATACTTTAGATTCGGGTTCACTAAGCCAACCTACAAGTTTGCCATCTTTAAGAACAGCGATGTCGCTAACCGTAACTCGAGTAGGGACATCGGTACTTTCAAGGTTTGCCGGCTTGCTCCCTTCCTCTGGATTTCCGTTAATTCTAATTCCAGTTATAGCGGGTTCTTTTCCCTTGCTGACCAAATCACTAATTAGTTTATCCAGTTGAACGGTACCTGCTGCTGCCCAGGCTTTCTCCGATGTTTCCAGAATCTCGAAGATATTATTGGCAGGAATTTTCTCCAAAGGAGTTAACACTTTCAATGCATCCGCCGCTTTGCCCCCTTTTGCTAACACGATGTAAAAGTCTGTACGGAATTCTTGTCCTCTTGATATAAAATCCAGAGCCTTTGCCAATCCTTCTTTGGCAAACTCCTCCCCAATGACTAGTACCCGGATATGAGCAGCATAAATCTTTCGAGGGACAATTTTCGTTACTCTTCTACTGGCTTCAAATACCGTTTTTCCTTTACCTTGATACATTGTCACTGGAGTAGCAGTGCCTCCCCCTCCCCCTTTGCTCGAAGCAACTTCACTGGGATTGACGACCTGATGCGTCACCACGTATTGATCACCTTCTTTATCAATCCCCATGGCTAAGGATATGGCTAGCTGATCTAATTCTCTTCGATTCCAGCAGCCCGTCAGAAACATGATGCAAATCATGGCTAAACTAAGAAGATAAGCTGTTTTTCTCATATACACTTTCTCCTTTAATTCTTCTGTTTCCTGGGCTTTGGTTTAGGTGTCGGCGGACTCCCCTCACGCACTATATTTTTTTGGCTGAGTAAACGAGGTCTCGAGAACATCCCCCACCACGGGACACGCAGGATCATATCCTTCTGATCTTCCATTATTGCGGGAGCGAAGGGGGTCATATAAGGCACACCAAAAGATCGAAGACTGCACAAGTGCAACACTAAGGCAATCAGACCGATCGTAATCCCATATAAGCCAAATGAAGCCGCAAGGATCATCAGAAAAAATCGTAGGATCCGGACCGATATGGCCATATTGAATGCAGGCAGCACAAAACTGGAAATTGCCGTAATGGAAACAACGATGACCATGGCAGCAGAAACGATTCCCGCTTCTACAGCGGCTTGACCGATTACCAGCGCCCCAACAATAGAGACCGCTTGTCCGACGGCCCTCGGCATCCGCACTCCCGCTTCCCTCAGGATCTCAAACGTGACTTCCATCATTACCGCTTCTACGAAAGCGGGAAAAGGCACCCCTTCCCTTTGGGCTGCCAGACTAATCAGCAGCTGCGTAGGCAGCATTTCCTGATGAAAGGTCGTAATTGCGATATATAAGGATGGTGCTAAAAGAGCAATAAAAAACGAGAAATAGCGCAAGATTCGCAGCAAGGTTCCTATGTCTGCCCGTTGATAATAGTCTTCCGCTGCTTGATAAAACTGGCCGAACAAGGCAGGGACAATTAAAACGAAGGGAGTTCCATCTACCAGGATGGCTACTCGGCCTTCCAGCAAAGCGGCTGCAACAGTATCGGGACGCTCGGTATGATACACCGTAGGAAATGGGGTGTAGGTTTCATCCTGGATCAGCTCTTCAATATAACCACTCTCTAGGATGCCGTCGATATCAATTCTATCTAAGCGGATTCTGGTCTCTTCGATGACCTTTTCATTCGCAATCCCTTTAATGTACATCAGGGCGACATCCGTTTTCGTGATTCTCCCTACTTGTCTATCTTCTACCCACAATTTAGGGTCTCTAATCTTCCTTCGAATAAGGGCTGTATTTGTCCGCAGAGTCTCCGAAAATCCCTGCCTGGGACCCCGTATCACCGTTTGGGCAGAAGGCTCCTGCACTCCGCGGTCTTCCCACCCCCTGAGCGAAACGACCAAAGCCTCTTCATAACCGTCTACTAAAACCAGTGTATCTCCGGATAACAAGGCATCGAGAATCTTTTCATATTCACGCTCTTCTCTTACAGAGCCAATCGATAACGCGTAATCCTTCAGAAGGCCGATGACATCTTTTCCGAACGCTCCAATCGAACTGATTTCCGTGTTCCGAACCTCAATCATCAAATTCTTCATCAAGTATTCATTTACCGCTTTGGAATCTGCTAATCCTTCTGTGTAGAGCACTGCCAGGTGAATCGCCCCATCTTTACCCAAAGGAAATTCGCGAACCGCTATATCCTTGCTGTAGCCGGTAACATCTCGAATCTTTTGTATGTTTTGTTTCAGATTCGGTTGAATCGGTTGACTTGATTCATTTTCCGAATGGGGAGTTGCTGTCGAATCCCTACGAAATATTTTTTTCACCATATTCCGCAATCCCATGTTTACACCTCCCTTTCCTGTTATATTTTCACAGAACAGGTGGGATTATGTACCAAAAAACCGCAATCAATGGTCTTAATCCCCTTGAATGCGATAATAAATTGGGTACTCGCCCTTCTCCCTTTTTCAAAAAGGAGAATATAGTAGAATAAGTCATTCCACAGTCAGGTGATCGAATGAACATCAGAGTGCTTGGCATCATGGTTCATCAAGTCAACGACCTTCGGCGATACCTGCCTTTTGTTACCACCGCCTTGGAAGAAGGCTTTGCTTCGGTTATTGTTTATACCCCAGATGACGTAGACTTACATCATCCTGTTATCCGCGGGTATGTCTATCAACTCGGGAGATGGGTAAAGCAAGACCACCCCTATCCTTCCATCAGCCATGATATAGGCTATTACTCAGGCTCCGATACCCTCCAAAAAGTTAAAGCAATCAAATCCCATCCCCAGCTGCCCTTTCTCGGATATGGATTGGGAAACAAGTGGAACATCCATAAGCACTTGATCAAGTCTCTTCAGCTTAAACCTTACCTGTTGCCCACAGTCCCCGCGCTCAACACCAGTACCGTTATGCAAATGCTCAAGAAACACCGCGCTGTCATGCTTAAGCCACTTAACGGATCCAGGGGAAAGGGCATCATGAAACTTTCATTCGACGAACACGGCTATACACTGGAAGAAAACGAGAAGCTGCAGCAACATTTTTCAGAGGCAGAATTCCGATTGACTATTGCAGGAATCCTTTCGAAAGAAAGGTATCTTGTGCAAAAGTGGGTGGATATCCGTGATCAGAATGGCTCCGTCTTTGATATCCGGGTCCTTATGCAAAAAAACGGATCCGCCCGCTGGGTATTAACCGGAATGGGCGTTCGACAAGGCAGTCAAGAAAAGATTACCTCCAACTTAACGGGTGGAGGCCAAGCCTTTCCCGTTCTGCCATTTTTGAAAGAACAATTCTCCCCATCAGTTGCCAAAGAGCTCCATTCGAAGCTGGAGCGAGTTTCTTACCTGATTCCGAGCTTTCTTGAACGGTCTTATGGAAAAAGATTGGTCGAACTCGGCTTAGACATCGCTATAGACCGCACGACGAAAATTTGGATCATTGAAGTAAACATCAAGCCAGGAAGAACCCTGTGGAAAAAGATATCAGACATGGAAGCGGATCGAATCAGCTTGCGCCATCCCATTCAATATGCAAGATACCTCCTGGATAAAGAAAGTAAAGGGGCCTTTTAAAGCCCCTTTACGAAAGGAAACATCCGCTCCGGATGATTGGTGCAGATTTGAATTTTGGGATGCATTTTCATCACTCTTTCGATCATGTTCGCCTCGTTAACCGTCCAGGCAACTAACGAGTATCCTTGAGAGATCACCTCTTCCGCATATCTTTGGGTTAAAAATCTATAATCCATGGAAAGGATCGATGCCCCCGCCTCTCTTAATTGCTCCCTAATAAAAATGGGCATTCCGCTAAAGATTAATCCCGTTTTCACGCGAGAACCCAAAGCCTTTATCTTACTGATCACGATATGATCAAAGGAGGTCATACATACTTCATCTTCCATCTGGTGGTGCTTCACGAGATCCAAGACTTTTTTCTCAATGCCTGGGTATAGATCCCCTGCCGTCTTAAGCTCAATATTGACGTAACATCTTCCTTTCGCAGCGGCCAAAACCTCTTCCAGTGTAGGTATTCTTTCCCCATGCCCTGCATCAAGCTGGGACAGCTCCCTATACGTAGATTGATAAACAAATCCAGTTCCATTTGTTGTCCGGTCTAAGGTAAAATCATGTATGACGACAGGGACACCATCCTTCGAGATCTGCACATCTAATTCAACCGCTTGAATGCGGGGTTCCTGAAAAGCCAGCAGAAACGCCGCCATCGTATTTTCCGGTGCTCTTCCCGACCAGCCGCGGTGGGCCATACATACGTTCATGTCTCTTGCCTCCCATTAAGTAATGTTGTTTATTCTACTATGATATAGGGAAAGGAGGAAAACCGAAATGAAAAAGAGTATCGGCGTTTTGCTGATCCTTCTTTGTCTGTTACTTTATTCGGCTCTTTTCGTCCATATTCTCGAGGAAAGAAAGGTATCCCGGGACTTCTCCCAAAGACTGAACAGCGTGATTAAGCCGGAAAACATTAGTCTTCCTACCAACAGTTTTATCTATGATCAATATGGAGCTTTATTTGAGGAAGTGATACCAGATCAAAACCGCCGCTATATATCTTGGGAAGAGATCCCTTTTAACGTCATCCACGCGTTTATAGCTACGGAAGACCAGCACTTCTTTGACCATAAAGGGTTTGATCTTTCTGGGATTGCGCGTTCTTTTCTGGTCAACGTGAAAGAGGACGATATTGCTCAGGGCGGAAGCACCATCACCCAGCAGCTCATTCGCCACTTGTACCTCAATCATGAAAAAACGGTCGATCGCAAGCTAAAGGAAGTTCTCCTCGCATATCAATTGGAAAACAAGCTGACCAAACAAGAAATCTTAGAGCTCTATATTAACGCGGTATACTTTCATAATGGGGTCTATGGAATTGAGGCGGCCAGCCAATATTACTTTAGCCGTCCGGCTTCTCAACTCACTTTAGGTGAAACAGCTTTTTTATGTGCCATACCGAATAATCCTTCTTATTACAATCCTTTGCAACACATGGATCATACCCTAGAACGACAAAAATGGATCCTGCAAAAAATGCTAGACATGCAATTTATAACATCAAGCCAAATGAAAGAGGCCAGTCAGCAGGCTATTCGACTTAAAACAGGACAAGCTAAGCATCTTTATGCCGATTACTCCACTTATATTTTCCATGAACTTGCTGAGTTAGTCTCCGTCCAGGAAGGGTATAAGGCGGCTTTGAATCAAGGATTAGGGAAAGAAAAAGAAGCCATTCAACACGAATTGAATGAACGGGTCAAAGAACTTCTCCATAAAGAGGGGGTAATCATCCATACCGCACTTCACCCCCAGGTGCAGGAAAAAGCCAAACAAGCCTTGCTTAAGCATGTCCCTCAAAAACACATCGAGGGAGCCATTGCGGTTATCGATCATGAAAAAAATCAAATTATTGCCCTTATTGGCGGAAAGGACGTACCTAGGCTTGGCTTTAACCGTGCCTTCCAAAGCTACCGCCAGCCTGGTTCAGCTATTAAACCGCTTCTCGTTTATGCACCATATCTCGATAACCACTCGGTTTCCATTCACTCCATGGTTCCAGCGGCAAAATTTTGCATCGGTAACTACTGTCCAAAAAACTATGGCGGCAGGCAGTACGGCAAAGTCTCCTTGGAAACGGCGTTCAAGTATTCACTGAACACAACTGCGGTAAGGCTGCTTAATCAGGTGGGCATTGAAAAAGGGTTTACGTATCTAAATCCTTTTTCCTTTGCTAAAGTTTCAAAGCAAGATCATCGGCTGCCTGCGGCCCTTGGCGGATTCACCTATGGCATGACTCCTCTTGAGCTGACCAATGCCTATACCACTTTTGCCCATCATGGGCAGTACACGCCGGCTCGAGCGATTACCAAAGTGACAGATCGAAAGGGAAACCTGCTTTATCAGTGGGAACAATCCCCTGCAACCGTTTGGAGCCCTGCAGCCAACGGAACCATGCGTCTGCTTTTATCCAAGGTTGTTCAGGAGGGAACCGCGAGAACGGCAAGCTTTCCTTCAGCTTATATTGGGGGAAAAACAGGAACAACCGACCAAGTCAAAGACCTTTGGTTTGTAGGCTTAACTGATCGGTTTACAACGGGGATTTGGTTAGGAAGTGATCAGCCAGTGAGTTTGGCTGCAGTTGAAAAAAATCACCCTCACTTGCGGGCTTGGAAAGAACTTATGCACTATGTTACCACCGAAGTAAAATAAGGGTATCTCAAAACAAAGTGCCAAGCACTTTATATTGCGACAACCTTTTTAAATTCCAATGCTTTTCATTAAACCATTATACAACTTAAGCCCAACGTAATAGATCACAGATAAAAACGAGACCCAAAAGAACACATTCATAAATATAATCCCAACCTTCCTGAAAGGCGTAAATTGTTCTTTTAGCTTATGCAGCAAAAAAGCAAAAACAACAAGGTTGGCCAAAATATACAGGAAGACAAGAATCCAAAATGATTTAACAAAAAAAACGGCGGCAAGGCTGTGAATCAAATAAAAAAGCCCTCCCGAATGCTGGAGAACCGAAGGATGGGTATCATCTTTCGAAAAGAAATAGACAGAAATCTCCAGCATCATATCTGCAATCAGTTTAACCGAAGAAAACAGCATAAAATAAAGCAAAAATAAGGCAAACCACAAAATTAATTTAAAATGATTCTTTGAGAAAACCTCCATAAAGCTTTGGTAAATCCCGAGGCTCGATAATTGCTGCATAAGGTACATTTCAGCATTTATGGAGAAAGCCGTACTAAAGAGAAGGATGGAAAAGAATGTTAGATAATGGATGAAGTAAGGAACGGTCTTCAATTTCCTTCACAGCCTATCTTAAATGGTTTAGTCCTTAATTACTATACAAATAAGAAGAGCCCCTGCCAAGTCAAAGATAAACGGGACTGTTCCTTATTTAGGAACAGCCCCGTTTTGTTTTCCTTCTATTCTTGTTTCAATTCTACGTCATCTTGGATAAATAATTGGCAGCACAAGCGGTACCCCTCTTGCAACTGTTCCTTCAGCATTTTTTCTTCTTTCCAGTTAGGCGGCGCCAACGCTTCAGCCCCATCTAAGACTTGTACCTTGCACTTGGTGCACTTCCCCATTCCACAACCGTACTTAAGATGCGGGAATTTTTTAATCCCAGCTAATACAACGAGGTTAGCATTCTCCTTTACCTCTTGTTCATAGACCTCACCGTTTCCATAATGAAGTTTAACCTGTGGCATCTCTTCATCCTCCTTATTTATCTATATTGTGAGCCTTTTCATTGTTATATATATACCGTGTAAACCATAATAACTCTCTTGGTATACAATATACAGTATTCCGATAATTAATTCAATACTTTTTCTTAATTCCATAAGACCGTTTTTTGGTAAGCGTCTAGTTTCCAGTTTGGGATACACTACTTTTTACAGACATCAACAATAGGAGTGATAGTGATGGACTTCTTTTCTACAGAATTTTTATCGGCGTTACTGGCTATTGTCGTTATCGATTTAGTGCTTGCAGGAGATAACGCGATTGTCATTGGAATGGCCGCTCGCAACTTGCCAAAGGAGAACCAAAAGAAGGTCATTATCTGGGGTACCGTAGGCGCCATCGTGATCCGAGCCCTTGCCACCCTTGCCGTTGTCTGGCTGTTGAAGATACCTGGGCTCCTTGTTTCAGGGGGACTTCTCCTCATCTGGATCGCGTATAAGCTTCTTACTGATGAAAAGGATCATGAAGATGTCCAAGCTGGTAATAACATCTTTGCCGCCATTCGAACCATTATTATTGCTGATACTGTCATGGGGTTAGACAACGTATTAGCCGTTGCTGGAGCTGCTCATGGCGACTTTTTGCTTGTTGTCATCGGTTTAATTATCAGTGTCCCTATCATGGTATGGGGAAGCACCATGATTCTTCGCTTAATTGAACGATTTCCTGTCATCATCTATATCGGTGCAGGTGTACTTGCGCTAACTGCTGCGAAAATGATTGTCAAAGAACCCTTTTTATCGGCATACTTTGCTAACCCGGTGATTAAGTGGGGCTTTACAGCCATTGTCATTATAGGAGTCTTATTTGCCGGTATCAAGAAAAAACAGGCTAATGCCATGAAATCGGCAGCATAAAGAGACTAGTTTCGACTAGTCTCTTTCTCTTCATATGCTTACGAAGCCACTTCCAAATCAGCTGAAGGAGAGTAAATTTCTAATTGAATCAAAAACCCCTCTTATCCCTCAGTTCCTGAGACTAAACACCTAACAATATACCCATATACTGGGATGAACTTCTATGTATTTCATTGTCTTGTTTACGGCTTCATGGATTTGGTTTTATAATAAAGCAGATAAATCACGAATCCGCGAATTATATGGCATTATGATTTATACCAGTTTTTTGGCCTTATGGACGGACTAGGCATGTTAAATCGAACCTTCATCTGGACTTTGTTTTCTATTTTCTATTGGAATGGATCACTCTGCTTACCGGCCATATTCAGCACCTAAATTGGGGGAACTTAGAACTTTCTTTTATTGCCGACAACAGCATACTTATCATGGAAAAAAGGAGAATCCCCTGCATGAAACAGCTATTCATCTCAGCATTTAACAATGAGGACAAAACATTTACAGTTGATTTTCAGCCTGGCCGGCTCCTCATAGATACGGTAAATGAACACTACACCGATCCGAAACGGGAAGGAATTCCATTTATATGCCGCAAAGGAGCTTGCCGAAGCTGCGTCGTTCATGTCCTGGATGGAGCAGAAATGCTCGTCCCTCCAACACCATTAGAACAACGGGCCCTTCAAGTGGGCAAGACAACCATCGCTGCTGGCTATCGATTGGCTTGTATGACCAAATTTAAAGAGGAAATATAATAGTTTCTAAAAGAACAGGGTCTGGTTCAAGTAATAACGGGAGAATTTCCGCTTATTTTATTTTTTTGAGAGAAAAATGGTAAAATAAGCGGATTTTCTCCTGTTAAGTCCATTAGAACAAGGATTTTTTTTTATATTTTCAAGGAAATAAAAAGGACTTTCTCCCATTATGCAAAATCTTCACCTAGCGAAAATAGATTAAGCCGCCCCTATTTTCTCAAACTAATAAATTTCTCAATATCCTTCTCAATTAACTTCAGCGAACCTCTCCAGAAGTCTGCAGAAGTCACATCCACACCCATGATTTCAGCCACGCTCTTAATGTCCATCTTCCCTGTTACGGAAAGCAAGTGATCGTATTCTTGTATAAAAGCCTTGCCACGCTTTAAATATTCTGCGTATAATCCCTTAGCAAATAAGAGACCGAAAGCGTAAGGATAATTGTAGTAATTGTAATCCGCATAGTAATAATGAGGCTTGCAAGCCCACATGTACGGATGAAGATATTCCGGATCTAACCCATCGCCATAGGCCTGCTTTTGGCTATCCAGCATAATCTGCTTTAGCTCGTTTACCGATAAGGAGCTGTTTTCCCGACGCTTAAACAACTCACTTTCAAACAAAAATCGGCTATAGATATCGACAATGACTTGTCCCGAGTCGGACAGTTCATTTTCTAAAATGACAAAAGCCTCTTCATCGCTTGCTTCTTGAATAGCTGCGTTCTTAATAATCGTTTCACAAAAGATGGAGGCCGTTTCGGCAATGGGCATTGGATAGTCGCTGTTCAGAAAACTCTCCTCATTCAAACATGCTCCATGATACCCATGTCCCAGTTCATGAGCTAAGGTCGTCACATCGGAGAAACTGCCTGTAAAATTTGCTAAGATACGGCTTTCTTTGATCGTGTGCAAGTTCGAGCAGAAGGCCCCCCCTCGCTTACCTTCCCGGGGCTCTGCATCAATCCACCCCCCTTCGAAGGCATGATCTGCATAATCCGCCAGCCTGTCACTAAACGAGCGAAAATGCTTCACAATAAATTCTCGGGCCTGTTCATAAGTAAACGTCATATCTACATCGCCCATAGGGGCAAACAAATCGTAAAAGGGAAGTCCATTCTTGTGACCTAGCAGCTCAGCCTTCTTACGGTAGAAACGCTGGAACGCTGGCAAGCTTTCCTTCATGGCCGTTAGCATGGCATTTAAGGTTTCTTCATCCATTCGAGAATCCATCAGCGTCTTCTCCAAAGGAGAGGCATAGCCGCGCATTTTTGAGGTGCTAATCACCTCTCCTTTTATTCCATTCAAGGCAGCAGCAGAGGAATCCTCAATTTTCTTATACGATTTTAGTTCAGCTTCATACGAAGTTTTTCTCCGTTGCGAATCACTCTCATAGGCCATGTTCCTGACCACGGATAGCGGCAGCTGCTTGTCTTCCCCATCAATATGGATATCTACCAATAGAGTAGATGTCAGCAGTTCTTGCAGCTTGGACCACGCGTTAGAGCCTGTATTTTTCATTCGTGCCATCAGCACTTCTTCTTTTTCACTAAGAAGGTACCGGTTTTGCTTGGCCGCTTCTGTAAGGTAATAACGGTGTTCTGTGAGCAGTGGGCTTTCAGCCAGGATGCTCTCTAAATTTTCAAAAACTCCAAGCCATTTTTGAAACATGACGGTTGGCTCCACCAGCTCGGTAACCTTTTCCTCCAGCCGTTCTGACATCTGTAAGGCGGTTTCGTTTTTGGCATCAACACTCAAGCTTAATTCGGCAAAGCTGTGCAAGCGAGTATAGAGTTGATAAAACTGGTTTAAGCGAGACAGGAAATCCTCCATCGTTTCAACAGGAGATTGCTGATTGCTGAGATTTGTTTTTGCCCAGTCCTTTAAATTCTCTATCTCAAACATGCATTTCTTAAAGTCATTCTTAAAAGAGTCGGATTCAAAGGAGGGGTATAAGGCATCGAGGCTCCAGCGCATGTCCATAGGTTACCTTCTTTCTGTTTTTATGTTGGATAATCTTTCCCTATTTTAACATAGCCAGGTTACGCAGAAAAAAGAACAGTTCTAGCCCCTCGGCGCTTGGAATGGTATGATGGAAGGTAAGATGTTTTTCGAATCATGATGGTTTTAGGAGAGTGTAACATGACAAAAAAGCGCGTTGTTGTAACCGGTGTGGGCTGTATCACACCGTTAGGACTTGATGTAGAGACCACTTGGACAAACCTCTTAGCCGGGCAAAGCGGCATCGGACCTTTAACAAGGAGAGATGCATCTAAATTTCCGGTGAAAGTCGCCGCTGAGGTAAAAGACTTTGACATTGGGTCATTTATTGATTTCAAAGAAGGCCGAAGAATGGACCGGTTTACCCAATTTGCAGTAGCTTCCTCCATTATGGCCGTGAAGGACGCTCAACTTGAAATTACTGAAGACAATGCTGAGCGTGTAGGGGTATGGATCGGATCTGGAAATGGCGGCATGGAAAGCTATGAAGAGCAATTCCGCAACTTTGAAGCGAAAGGCTATAAGCGAGTCAGTCCCTTCTTTGTACCGATGCTCATTCCTGACATGGCTTCTGGACAAGTGTCGATTGTCCTTGGTGCAAAAGGTATCAATTCCTGTACGGTAACTGCATGTGCCTCTGGCGCTAACTCCATTGGGGATGCATTTAAGGTTATTCAGCGCGGTGACGCGGATGTGATGATTACCGGCGGAAGTGAAGCTCCGATCACGGACATGGCTCTAGCCGGATTTAGCTCGATGAAGGCATTATCCTTCAATGAGGATCCGAAGACGGCCAGCCGGCCATTTGATAAGGATCGTGACGGATTTGTAATGGGAGAAGGCTGCGGTATCCTCATCCTGGAAGAGTTGGAGCACGCCCTTTCACGTGGAGCTCGCATATATGCCGAAATTATTGGATACGGGGCAACAGGTGATGCCCACCACATGACGACACCGGCGCCAGATGGCGAAGGCGGTGCACGGGCCATGCAATTAGCCCTGCGGGACGGGGAATTGCAGGTAGAGGAAGTGGATTACATCAATGCCCATGGAACCAGTACTCCCTATAATGATAAGTACGAGACAGCAGCCATCAAAACGGTATTCGGTGACCATGCGCGCAAGCTAGCCATTAGCTCGACCAAATCCATGACAGGGCATCTGCTTGGTGCTGCTGGCGCCATCGAGGCGATCTTCTCCGTGAAAGCTATCACAGAAGGTATTTTGCCTCCGACCATCAACTATCAAACGCCTGATGAGGAATGCGATTTGGATTATATTCCGAATCAAGCAAGAGTTGCGGACATTCGCGTCGTGTTAAGCAACTCCTTAGGATTTGGCGGGCATAATGTAACGCTGGCATTTAGGAAATGTTAAGGCATTCGGCTAAGGGCTGAGCTATAGTGGGAAAACCGAGACTGTCGGGTCTGGATGATAACGGGAGTTTTTCAACTATTCCAGCTCCTCCTTCCGAACGCCCACTTGATATAAATAAGGGGTCAGACCCAGTCTGACCCCTTATTTACTATACAAAGCTTTTCATCCGATCCATCAGCCCTTGGTAAAAACGAGCTTCCGATCGAGTAATATAGGCACCCGCCCGATAGATGGCCTGCAAATCCCCAGATGAAGTAAAGCGCTCAAGAACATTTTTACACAATTGGTAATGGCGCGGTTCGTGATGATCCGCATGGGCCTTCCAGAAGGTAACGTTAAGCTTTTGTTGTTGATTATAATTCGGGTGGCTTAATCCCTCCCCAATAAGTCCCATTACCTTGCCTGCAAACAGCTCGGAGCCTAAACCGATGGAAGCCATGGCTTCTAATGGAGTAGCACTGCGCAAGAACGAGATAAACGTATCCACCGCATCCACTGTTGCAGGCGAGACCGGATGATCCGGCACATATTTATCGTTCGTAGGGACGGTTGGAGCAGCAGTTACCAGAAAAGAATGATAGAGCTTGGAATGATAGGCTCTGGGATTCCCCCTGCCAGCCTCATCCCAAAGATTATCGACTAACGGCACCCACCAATCATCCTCCGGCATGACGCCAGCTATAGCAGCTCCTAATACGCGTGGAAAATTCCGGCTGTAGTAACTGTATTGCAAGGCAAACTCACTCACCTGTTCAGAGCTCCACTCCCCGGCTAACAAGGTCTTCATGAATTCCCCTTGGATAATTTCGTTTTCGACAATCTCCCAGATAGCTTGTTCTACTTGTTGGTAATTGGTAAATGACACCTTTAACTCACCTTTTCTCCATTTTTTCTTCTAGTATCATAACACAACTTTTTCCTCGCCCCTATCCCATTGTATAATTAAAAGATAAGTACTATAACCTTTTGGGGGCTACACTTCATGAATGAACCAAATCGAATTTTGCTCTTTACCGGCGGCAACTTAGGCTCCTGGGCCTTAGATCAAATAGAAAAAGGCGACAAACTCATCGGAGTCGATCGCGGCGCATTATTTTTAATTCAGCATAACTTTCAGCCATACTTGTCCTTAGGGGACTTTGATTCGGTTACTGAGGAAGAACGAGAAAAAATCCGCCTTCATTCTGGCGAATTTTCAGACTGCGACCCTATTATGAAAGATCAGACCGATACAGAAATGGCATTTGAATGGGCTTTGAAACAAGAGGCACAAGAAATCATTCTTCTTGGAGCTCTAGGAACCCGATTCGACCACTCTTTAGCGAATGTCCATTTATTGCGAAGAGGATTGGAGAAAGGAATCCCTTGCCGGATTATCGACGAAAGAAATGAGCTTCGTGTTATGGAAAAAGGTCTACAGATTAAGAAAAGTAACTTTACTCATGTTTCCCTCCTTCCCCTCAGCCTGCAAGTGACAGGTATCACTCTTACGGGCTTTCAATATCCATTGAATAAAGCTACTCTTACCATTGGCGATTCTTTAGGAGTTAGTAATGTTTTAGTGAAACCGGTTGGGCAGATTGAAATCGAATCTGGGTTGCTGCTGGTGATTCAGAGCAAAGATTAAGCGAATCATCGTGGATAGAATTCGGAGCTCACTTGCTCCGATTCTTTTTCACTATAAGCAAACAGTTTATATTTCTAAATTCAGAATCTTTTGATATTCTAAGTAATTATGGTATAATTTGTACAAGAAGGCGATATAGCTATCTACTACAAATCCATAAAGGAGAGGATTAACATGTCTTTTGCTAACTTCGACGAAATCTACATGATATGCTAAACCAGTATTTAAATAAAAATAAGCCCTAGTAGAAACTAGAGCTAAGATGGAGTGAAACCTGACTCATTTTTATCTATCCCCATTTGACCAATTCCATTTCAAAATCATGACTGAAATCCTGGCTAATAGGCAAAACTCGGATATTTGCCCCTGCTTGATTCCAATCTTCAATCGCCCCGTTAAAGCTGCCTGCATATAAATAATAACCCTGATCCAGTTCTTTAACCATTTGCAGTTCCTTACGCCATAGCCCATTTGTTCCATTATGCCCGACAGCTTCCACACGTACATCCTTATGCCAGATAGGACCTAATCTAACCTTACAATGAACGGCCGAGATGTTAAGCGAGGTTGGCGAAAGGTCTGCCTGCTGGATATCAACATGGTGCCACTGCTCACGAATAAATTTTTTGTAGGAGGCCACACGAGCTGCAACATCCAGCCCATTTTCCGTAAATCTCCTGCCTCGTATGGCTGTTGGAATGTACAACTTCCCCCAATATTCTGCGAGCATGCAACTGGTACTGAACACCGGCGTTAGCGTTTGAATCGAATCCTTCATTCTTTTTATCCAAGAAGGCTGGTCATGGTAATACATAGGCAAGATTTCTTCCTCTAGCAAGCGATACAACTCTTCACTGTCTGCTTGGTCCTGCTTTTCCAAGCTTTCATGGCTTCCGCCATCGATCGCCCAGCCATTCTCCCCATTATATCCTTCCGCCCACCACCCATCTAAGACACTAAAGTTGATGACGCCGTTTACAGCCGCTTTCTGCCCTGATGTCCCACTTGCTTCCATGGGCTTTAAAGGGGTATTTAACCAAACATCTACACCGGAAATAAGATATTTAGCCTTCGCCATATCATAGTTTTCCAAGAGGATGATCCGATTCTTAAAACGATCCTCCTGTGAAAGCTTCCAAATTTGCCGAATCAGTTCTTGCCCTGGTGCATCCGCCGGATGGGCTTTACCTGCGAACAGAAAGGCAACAGGTCGCTCCAGATGTCCTAGAATTTGCTCCAACCGCGCCATATCCCTAAATAGTAATAAAGCACGTTTATACGTAGCGAACCTGCGAGCAAAACCAATGGTTAAAGTCGTTTCCGAAATAGGCAAGTCAAGTTCCTCGATCATTTCCCTTTTGGCTTGCTGGTGGGCCTGCCAAACTTCCTCGTCAGGAATACTCTTTACTCTATCCCAAATTTTCTTCTCAGCAATCCTATTTTTCCAATCAGGGGAAAGATAACGGTCATACATCTCTGCCATTCGTTTTGATAACCAGGTTTTTGTGTGGATTCCATTTGTAATAGGAACAACAGGAATGTGCTGCTTAGGGATAGAGGGAGTCCATTGATGGAAAAGCTCTTTTGTCACTTCAGCATGAAGCTTACTTACTCCATTGACTTTGCATGCCATATTTACAGCTAACCTTGTCATATTAAACCGGTCTTCGATTCGGCCAAGTTCTAACACGTTTTCCCTTGTCGTTCCTAATTGCCAGTAGAATTCACCTAAATAACGATCCATCTGTTCAAAGGAAAAATGGTCATGCCCTGCCGGAACGGGTGTATGTGTCGTAAACACGGTCGATGCTTTAACCGCTTCTATCGCTGTTTCAAAGGGAATACCTTGCGCTGAATATTCTCGGATTCTCTCAAGGGCCATAAAAGCCGAATGTCCTTCATTCATATGCCATACGTCAGGCTCTTCTCCCACCGCACGAATACATCGTACCCCGCCAATCCCCAAAATGATTTCCTGTGCGATTCTTGTATCCGTATTTCCTCCATACAGATGGTTCGTTAATCCTTGGTCCTCCTTATCATTCCTCTCATTATGGGCATCCAATAAATACACAGGAACATGGCCTACATCGGCGCGCCAAATCTTTAAGAAAACCGTCCTTCCTGCAATCGGAACGCTAACTGCTTTAGGCTGTCCCTTTTCATCCAGTACCGGTTGAATTGGCAGATCTTCGGGCTTATGTTCAGGGTAAAACGCCTGCTGATTCCCCATCCCGTCTATTCCCTGTTGAAAATACCCTTTGCGATACAATATTCCAACTGCTATTAACGGAACACCTAGATCGTTAGCGGCCTTTACATGATCTCCCGCCAATACCCCCAATCCTCCGGAATAGATGGGTAAAGAGGTGTCTATTCCAAATTCCGCCGAAAAATAGGCGATCTTAGCTTCCATATTTTCACCTCATTGCCGTGATGTTTAAATATAGGATATGCACAAGACAGGTGGGGGTTCCTGCCTGCCAGCAACACATAGGTAAAATCAAAAATATAATTCTTCAATAGAAAAAAAATAAGGAGCCACATGTGCTCCTTAACAGAAAAATAATGGGGGATATTAGTATTATTACCCAAAAAACATTCTAATATTCTAAACAGCGTATCAGTTCGCGGCTAATCATATGGGAGGAAATAAGGTATGAGTAGACAGGTTATACTATGAGCTCAAATTCTCTCTTGTATTCTTCTGATTAACGATAACAATCGTTTTTACCTTAGAACTTCCACATCCCGGACATTTTGAGGGGGTTCGAAAAATCTTACAACAGTATTCGCAAGTATATCTCATAATAGACCTCCATCTTATATTTGGCATAACCTAATTTTAACAGAAAGCCCTTCCAAGCGTTCTGAAATCCTTCTACAAACTTTGCAGCCCATCGACAGCAAATGACAAAAAATAGTTTACTAAAAAACAAAAAAGACATAGGTATCTATGTCTCAACATATAGATTTAAAATGAATCAGAAAACCGCGTCTTTTGCTCCTCCTTTCCAAGTGATTTCAAATGCTGTTGCATTCTTGCAAGAAAAAGATACCCTAAACCTCCTCTCTTATTTAATAGCAATACCGTGACTTTTGTTCCGTATACACCTCCATTTCCATTAGTTTATCGTATTTCACCCATCCAAGAGCCTGACCGTGTTCTGGCCCACCTCCCCGCTAGGCATATAATTTACATTTGGCGACCCGCGACGATGCTTCGATCCCTTCCAAGTGGAACACTGCTTCCTTCCCATATTCCATCCGAGTTGTATACGTTTTCCCCCAAATGGGATTCTTTCTCGCTCTTCCATTCCATGTTCCACGGCTTGTTCTATGAATATAGTGCCTTTCTCTTTTCGGTATAGCGGAAAGAGAACGCCTTCCATATAAAACACAGAAATAAGATCTTGTTCTAGTTCATCCGCCGCTCTTAAATAAGCTAACTGTCTTCCTTGCACCATTTGCAATTCTTCCATTTCTGCCGCCTCCTCATTTTCTTCCATAGTTTGAATAGACACGAGACAACCTTCTGATAGATAGAACCTTAACTCTTCTCTTAATGATTGCAGGATACTCATAAAGTTCACATTCTTATATTTAAGTTCAATATTGATGAGATCAATGGGACTATCTTCTGCTATAGACTGACTATAATATAGGGTTTTCTTAACCCGCCCCAACACTTCTTTAATGCTTTTCCAAGGATTAGCCAAGTCTGTCATCACCTGATGGCAATGAGTTCTACCCTGTCCATCACAAAACATAACTTGAGTGAATACCAAACCAACTTTTACATTGAGCTTTTCCATAATTCACACTCTCCCTTAATGTTTTTTAATGATGACTGACAGTGACCTGATCCCGGGCTAGGTCATGACGTCCGTTTGCTTTGTTACCTTTATTTTACATGGCTAGGACAAGCCTGGAAAGAGGTGTAAATTGTAAGAAAATGGCTAGTTTTAAAAAAGAGTTCGACACCCTGCGAGCGATATCTACGTTCTCCTCGGCCAAAAAATAAAGCTGCCTAGCGGCAGCCTAAAAATGAAGGATAAGGAGGTCGATATTTGAAAGAAAGTAGCAGGTATATTTTTAGATTCGACGTTTTAACACGTTTTAACACTTCAGATTACACCATAACCGCATCCAAAGCGTAACCTTTTTATTCTCCCCTCCCATTACATACCTAATTTAATATAAATATGATCCTGGTCCACGCTTGTCACTTCACTGTCCAACTGGGACCAAAACCGTTTATCCAAAGCGCGGGATATACATTGGGAGCCTTTTAGTAAAGCACAAGTATGAGAAGAGCAGCTGCAAATCTCCACTTCGGACCATTCATTGGATTCATGCAGAACTTCTAGAATATTAGAGACTGTCCGTTCCCCTTGCTTATGCTGAGAAGCTAGAAAAGATTTTACCAACAACTCATGATTCTCTTGATTGATTGCCGATTGGTCTACTGTTAATAAGCAAAAATTCTCTTTTTTACAAAGTTTAACTGTCTCAGGATACATCGTCATACCTCCCTAGGTCATTAATCTGACTCTATTATATGACGAGAATATAACGGCGTATGTGATTTTTGTCATACTTTTTATGAACTTTTCCATGAAAAAAGGACAGATACTTTCAGTACCTGCCCTTCAACATCCTCATTTTTGTATTCTATTAGATTCCGAATGAAACAAACTTCGTTTCTAGGAAGCCTTCCATTGCGTAATGTCCGCCCTCACGGCCAATTCCGCTTTCCTTGAACCCGCCAAATGGTGCTTGGGTTTGGGTAGGGGATCCATCGTTGATGCCCACAATACCATACTCCAGAGCTTCAGCAATGCGGAAGCAGCGGCTGTTGTTTTGGGTATAAGCATAAGCAGCCAATCCAAATGTCGTGTCATTAGCCATTTGAATGACTTCCGCTTCATCCTTAAATGGAATCACCGGCACAACTGGACCAAACGTTTCTTCATAGCAGACTTTCATGTCAGGTGTTACATTTGTAATTACCGTTGGCTCAAGGAAGAATCCTTTTTCATATTCTCCATCTGTTAAGCGATTTCCACCAAATGCAATGTTACCGCCTTTTGCCTTAGCATCTTCAATGTGAGCCAGTACGCTGTTTAGGGCATTCTCGTCAACTAAAGGACCAATCTCTACACCCTTCACGCGTCCATCGCCAACCTTTGTATTCTTTAGGCGAGCAACAAGCTTTTCTGTGAAAGCTTCAACGATCGATTCTTGAACGTATAAGCGATTCGTACAAATACACATTTGTCCGGTGTTACGATATTTACTTTCAAATAATCCTTGAACCGCAGCGTCAATATTTGCATCATCGAATACAATGAATGGTGCATGCCCACCAAGCTCCATGCTAATGCGCTTGACTTGTTTCGCTGCTCCTTCCATAAGCTGCTTACCGATTTCTGTGGAACCTGTAAACGTAATTTTAGCTACCTTTGGATTGTCGACAATTTCTTTACCAATAGCACTAGCCTTACCTAGTACAAGGTTTACAACACCTTTAGGGAAGCCTGCTTCTTCCATCAATTCAAACATGCGAATCGCGCTTAGAGGGGTTTTCATAGCTGGCTTTACGACAACGGTACAACCTGCAGCAAGAGCTGGAGCAATTTTACGCGCCAACATATTCACTGGGAAATTCCAAGGAGTAATGGCAGCAACTACGCCAACAGGCTGTTTGATAACCATGATACGCTTATTATCTACCGTGGAAGGAATCGTCTCACCATATACGCGCTTCGCTTCTTCCGCATACCACATGAAATTGTCTGCCGCCCCAAGCGCTTCAAACTTCGCTTCCCCAAGCGGCTTGCCCATTTCTGCAGACATAATGGCAGCTAACTCATCGCGGTTTTTGCGGATTAACTCATATAGGTTATAGAGCAATTTTGATCTTTTTTGTGCTGTAAGCTGAGACCAGCCTTTAAAAGCGCCATGGGCTGCATCAATTGCTTTCGCTGTATCGACATCCGTTCCGTAGGTAACCACACCAACTGGTTCACTTGTGGCCGGGTTGATGACTTCAGTTGTTTCTCCGCTTTCTGCTAGTACCCATTCTCCGTTGATGTACATCTTTTTTACTAGATCTGACATAATGCCCTCCCATGATTGTTGTTTATATATTAAGCAGTTCCTAGACTGGTTTGATCGCTTCAAATGGATTCTTGCATGTATTGCAGTAGAAGATACTCCTGCAGGCCGTTGGTCCAAAAATATTATTCATGACCGTTTTGGGAGAATTGCAGTAGGGACATTCAATCTCCCATATTCCCTCTTGCTTGGACTCAAGGGGTGGCGGTGCAATACCGTACTCCTTGAGCTTTTCTCTGCCTTCCGCTGTGATGCGATCGGATGTCCAGATGGGATTTCGAAGGAAGATCACCTCTACTTCTTGAATCCCTTCAATTTGTGATACCTCATTGATTACGTCATTTTCCATCATATTAAGAGCCGGACAGCCAATATACGTAGGAATCATTTGAACGGTCACTTTGCTATCGGTAATCTCAATCTTTTCTACCATACCCATTTCGATTAAGCTGACAGAAGTGATTTCAGGATCTGTAACCAGCTGTAGTTTATCCCAAACTTGTTTTTCAAGGGACGCTAAAGCTTCTTGCATGGTGATCAACTCCCTTTACCAGCTTGCTTGTGGATCCAATTTGTAAACCTCGTTTAATTCATTCAATGCATCAACAAATTCTTGCGAGTGCTTTCCTTCTCTTCCTGTTGTTTCCAAAGGACCAAACTCACCTGGCCAATCTAATCCAGCGCCTTCTAACTTGGCTTGGATGCGACTGATAAACTTCGCTTTCAACGCTTCCCCTGATTCAATTAAACCAAGCTCTACCATTTGCTTTCCTTTCGGTCCTAAATCAAATAGGGAGGCTACGTCTTTCCATGTCTTCTTGATTGCTGCATTCAAACGGCGTTGAGCTTCTTCAGTACTGTTGGATAGTTGGTCAATCCATGTTTCCCAGTGATATAAATGATAGAATTGTTCTCTCTTGATCTTTTTTGCTGTATCCGCTAGTGGAGCATAGGAAGATTGCTCTAAAGAATCTAAACGAGCTTTCTTGAATACTTCATAAGCATAATTTCTGATAATGGCATATCCCCAATCGTAATCAGGGTTTTCTTTGTAATGTCCTTGACCATTCACACGCTCAGTCAAAGCTGCATTTCGATATTCTTCCGGCTTTCGAAGGTGGGCAATATCATCAGCTCTGCCAAACCCGAGCTCCTCGAGCATTTCATAGTACATAGCGGCATGGCCCATTGTATCCTGCGTGATTGAGGAAAAAGCCACGTCCTCTTCAATATGGGGAGCCAAGCCCAACCACTCCGAACCACGGTGAGCGATGATGAGATCATCATCCGCTAATTGGTAAATCAATTCTGCCAATGTGTTTAAATACTGTTGGTCTTGCTTTGCTTCCTCTGGTGTTTGATATATTTTAGTCACGGTTACTACCCCTCCCTTTTCCCCTATACGTTGGCATTCGGTGTATTTTTTTCTCTTAATTCGCGCCACTTCTTCTGAATAAATCCGTAATGTGCAGGCTGACGGTAATCTTTGTTTTCCAAACGATGCAGAGCTTGGCGGTTTTCCGGACTCATATAATGAATATGTTCTCTCTTGACTACAAAAAGGTTAGCTGGAACCTCTTCGCGGCGTAAGAAATTGTCCTGGGCCATACTTAAGGCAATTTCCGGTGTAGGAGCCAGAAGACTGAACTGGCTCTCAAATTTGGATGTCAAATCCTTTTGGCTGAATACCTCATAAACATCGTAATCTTTTATCTCTTGGTTACTCATCGATTTCACCTCTCCTTAGCTGATTTCCTCTTGCTTTTTAAGTAGGGCTTCTCTTACCCAGGCGTTCTTTTCGAAACCGATCTTTCTTAGATTTAAGCGATTCTGGGATCTAGGCCCTTGATTCTTCGCGATCACATCTCTTAGGTACGTATAATCAGCATGTGTATAGATCCATTGTTTCTTTTCTTCGTCATAATAAATATTTTCATCAGGAACCTTTAGTCCAAGCGCACGAATTTGCGGCACATATTTATCTAAGAATTCCTGTCTTAATTCTTCATTGGTTTTAAATCTGATTTTGAATTGAATATTTTGCTCCTGGTTGCTCTTCAATCCGCCATTTTCAGGTGGTCCAAAGAACATCAACAGGGCTGGCCACCAGCGGTTCAGGGCGTCTTGCATCATTTCCTTCTGCATTTCTGTTCCGTCACCAAGCTTGATGACCATATCTTCTCCGTGGTAGGCATGGAAGCGTTCTTCCAAAATGATTCGCTTCAGTGCTCGAGCATACGGTGCATAAGAAGTGTGCGCTAACATCTTCTGTGTAACAATCGCTGCTCCATCCACCAGCCAGCCGATTAAAGCGGCATCAGCCCAAGTCTTCCCATCCATATGGAAAACGTTGTGGAACTTTAAACGTCCGGAGAACAAGTCTGCCATGATGTTCTCTCTCGATTTTCCAAGAGGCGCCATGAGGTCCTCGGCAACACGAATCAGCAACTGCCCATGTCCCATCTCATCCTGAACTTTAGCCATCAAAGATAGCTTTCTTTTCAAGGTTGGAGTCTTAGGTACCCATTCCTTTTCCGGTAACGCTCCCATAATCTCACTAATTCCATGCATAGCGATCAATTTAATTAATTGGATACGATATTCTTCTGGCATCCAATCGTCTGCCTCAATTTTCTCCCCACGCTCAATCTTTGCAACAAACTCATTGTATTTCGCTTGTTCTTCTTGAGCCTTTACTGCTTCTGCTTGATCTACCATCTTTACCATTTAAAACCTCCCCTTTCATGCTTGTTTCCCGCTGCAAATCTAGTTAGCCATCGCTTAGCAATGAATTTATCGTAATACGTTTTTATAACGTTATAATAACATACCGTCATATATTCTTGTCAATAGTATCTTTCCGAATTAACTCATTGAATTTAATATTTAGTAAATTGGTCTAGTTCCCGCTCAGTTTTGCAAGACCTTTTAATTCTTCAGCCATACCATGCAGTCGCTGAATAACAGCATGCAACTCCTGGATCTGAGAAGATTGCTGCAGGGTATACTGATTTGTGTTTTCCATCTCTTGTGTAACAACTGAAATAAGCTGGCTCATTTCCTGAAGGTGACGGGATATTGACTTTGTAGAAGATGCCGTATTGTCAGAGAGCTTACGAATTTCATCCGCGACTACAGAAAAACCTCTCCCGTGAACCCCTGCACGCGCTGCTTCAATGGCCGCATTGATTCCTAGGATATTCGTCTGCGTAGAAACATGACGAATGAGTTCACTCATTTTTGAAGTTTCCTCGATCCTTTGCCGCACCATTTGCGTAGAAGAGCTTATTTCCTGGCTTGTAGAGGCCAGCTGTACGGAAGACTTGGACACTTGTTCTGTACTCAGCATAATATTTTCGACTGCCCCAGCCAGCTCCTCTGCCATCGCTTGAAGGCGATCCTCCCGATCGGTGGACACTCCTGTAGCCAAGCAGCCAAGTACCTTGCCATTTTCAAATACAGGGTAGCCAACCGCAATATACGGAACGCCATATACTTCCCGAGGAACAACCCTCAACGTTCTTTTCTTATCCTTCACAGCTGCATAATTAATGCTTCCAGGACGCAGTGGGTCCCCTACCTTAATTTTCAGATCCAAGTTGCCTCCCGGATAATAGGCTAGAAACTTTTCTGTATCGGTAACTCCAACCATGCAGTCGTAAACTAGACCCTTACTCAAAAGTGGAGCAACGGCTAGTAAGCTTTTTAAAATCCCTGACATGATGACTTGCTCCTTATTAATTGGCTTTAACGCTTCCAGAAAACTTGGCTAACGCAAAGACTAAAGTTCTGCGTTAACAAGTTTTCCTTGTGCTGTCCAGATAATATAACCAAGTTATAAATTCTGACAGTATAAAGAAAGCATTTTCTCTTTTCCAGAAAAAAAAGAGGGTCAGAGAACCCTCTTTTCAGACATAACTATTTTACAATTTGATACTTTCCATCTTTTACTTCAACAATGATCATGCTATCCTCATGCAAGCCGCTATGATCTTCTGCTGTGAACTTAAATTCTCCGGTTACCCCAACATAATTCACCTGCTGTAAGGCTTCAGGAAGCTTCGAGAAGTCCCCGTCAACGAGTTTGAGGCCCTCAACAAGAAGATTCAATCCATCATAGCCATATCCGGCAAACCCGTCTGCAGGAGCATTGTAAGACGCTTGATAGCCTTCTACGAACTTCTTGATAATAGCAGCTTGAGGGTCATTAGGATCCACTTGATCAGGAACCAGCATTTTACCTGCTACCATATATACGCCATTTGCTGCATCTCCAGCCAACTCTAAGAACTTCCCATTGGCACTTCCGTGGGAGCTAACAATAGGAATTTCTATGCCAAGCTGTTTAGCTTCCTTGGCAATAGTGGCAGGCCCAGGGTTTGTACCCGCTACATAAATGACTTGCGCACCGGATCCTTTGATCTTCGTTAACTGGGAGCTCATCGAAGGATCTTGCGTACCGTACTTTTCTTCAGCAACGATAGTTAAACCATAATCAGGGGCAAACTTTTTAAGCTGAACGGCATATCCACTTCCATAAGCGTTGCTGTCATAAAGGATGGCAACCTTATTCCAACCCTTTTCTTGCAAAAATTTATAGGAACGCTTCGTTGCATGCACATCGGTATGAGGGGTCTTATAGACACCAGGACGAACCGGATTTGTAATTTGATCCGCCGCTGCCATGGAAATCATCGTTACCTTTTGCTTATCCGCAAACTCGGCCATACCCAAAGAAGGACCACTTCCGGAAGAGCCCAGTACAGCAGCTACTTTATCAGAAGACACCAACTTCCTCATCGCTTTAACCGCTTCTGTGTTGTCCGATTTATCATCTTCAAAAATAACTTCCAATGGACGTCCGTTTACGCCGCCAGCATCGTTAATCTCTTTAAGCAAGAGCTCTACGGCTTGCTTTTCAGGTACACCAAGCGGACTGTTTGGACCAGTCATGGAGAAAATCGCACCCACTTTAATAGGATCCTTTGATACTGCAGGTGCTTCGGTATTGCTATTAGACGATACAGGCTCCGCTGGTTGGCTGCTGCCACCCCCGGAACAAGCCGTCATCAACATTAAGGAAGCAGTCATAATAGGCAAAAGACTTTTTCTGATCAGCTTTTTCATTTTTGAATAAACCCCCTAATATTTTTTTGAATATAAATCTATGTTATCTTGCAATAACACCTAGGCATGGGCCTTTCCTAAATAAGCCGACTGCACGCGCGGATCCTTCAGAACCTCGGCCGCGTTTCCTTCCATGGCAATTTTACCTGTATTTAAGACATAAGCACGGTCAGAGATGGCGAGGGCAGCTCTAGCATTTTGCTCTACTAGCAGTACAGTAGTTCCCCACTCAGAACGAATCTCTTGAACAATTTGCAAGATTTCCTTTCCTATTAAAGGGGCCAGGCCTAAAGAAGGCTCGTCTAATAAAAGCAATTTCGGCCGGGATAAAAGAGCTCGACCCATCGCAAGCATCTGCTGCTGGCCTCCAGATAGCGTTCCTCCCATCTGCCATCTGCGCTCAGAAAGAATAGGAAATCGCTGATAAATCGTATCCATTTCTTTAAGGATTTCCCTTTTGCTTACCTTAGGCATCCGATGGGAGGCCCCAAGCCATAAGTTATCTTCCACGGATAGAGTGGAAAAGATCTGTCTTCTCTCTGGTACATGTGCCATGCCTAGAGAAACCACTTTCTCTGCCGGAACTGAACTAATCACCTGCCCATTCAATTCCACACGGCCTTCTTTAGCCCCGTGTAATCCGCAAATGCAATTCAGAAGCGTCGTTTTTCCCGCTCCGTTGGACCCAAGAAGAGAGACGATCTCCCCTTCTTTTACATTCATGTTGACACCATGAAGAACTTGAACCGGGCCATATCGGGCAGTAATGTTTTCGACTTGTAAAATGGTCTTTGCTGCCATGTGAACACCCCCTTGTTACGCGGTCTCAGCCGCTTCATCTTCCTGTCCTAAATAGGCCGCGATAACCTTCGGATCCTCCTGAATCTCGGAAGGCAAGCCCTCCGCGATCTTTCCTCCCTGGTCTAGCACGACAATTCGATCCGCTACATTCATGATCATATCCATGTCATGTTCAACTAATAGAATAGCCGTTCCCTGTTTTCGGATATGCCTAAACATTTCTGTCATTTCTAGCGTTTCCGAGTGATTGAGACCAGCTGCCGGTTCATCCAACAGCAACAATTTAGGATTCGTTGCCAGGGCACGGGCAATCTCCATTAAGCGAAGCTTTCCATAGGATAGACTACCCGCCTGAAGATGACCTAACGTTGGGATGCCAACCAGCTTAAGCAGCTCATAAGCACGGTCAAACATTGAACTCTCTTCTTTCCTTGCAAAGCCTAACTTCAGACCGCATGCCAGTAGACCTGATTTCGTATTCGAATGAAAGCCTACCATGACATTTTCTAAAACGGTCATATCATCAAACGTTTGCAGGTTCTGAAAGGTACGGGCTATTCCTAAACTAGGGTATTCGTATCCTTTTACCCTAGACAATCTTTGCTTTTGGAAATAGATTTCTCCTTGTGTCGGCTGAAGCACCCCAGAAACCATATTCAAGACGGTGCTTTTCCCTGCTCCATTCGGTCCTATCAAGGCTACGATCTCTCCAGGCTTTACATCAAAAGAAACGTTGTTGACAGCACGAACTCCACCAAAGTCCATTGTGATTTGCTGTACTTCTAGTAGTTTTTCCGTCATGCCACCGTCTCCCTTTCCTTTTTCTTTTCAGGATACTCTGACTTTTTCACTTGATACTTTAGATAGGTTGTGCGGATCCGCGGAACGAGTCCCTCGGGCATAAACATAACAATGAGAACAAGGATTGCACCGAACACAATGGTATCGATATCTCCCTTTAATCCAGGAATAGCATGGCTAGCCATTACAAGGCCTTCACTGATAAATTCAATGATCACCGTACCGACCAAAGCTCCCCAAATACTTGTCATTCCCCCGATAACGACCATCGTAATAAATACGATCGACTCATGCATCCCAAAAGGCTGTGGATCCAAAATTCCGATATAATGCGCATATAATCCACCAGATATTCCGGCAAACATGCCACTTACTACAAAGGCACTCAACTTAAACTGACGTACATCAATCCCCATGGATGTAGCCGCTATTTCACTCTTATGAATTGCGCGGTAAGCACGCCCTACACGGGAGTTTAAGATATTTAAAGAAAACAGGAGAACTAGCGTAACAAATCCCCATACCAGATAGTACATTCCCACTTCCGATTCACCAAAAAAGCCAATTGTAGGAATGCCGATAATTCCATTTGATCCTCCTGTTACCGGCTCCCATTCCTTAATTCCAATCTGGACAATATAACCAAAAGCTAGAGTTGCCATTGCTAGATAATAACCCTGCAGCCCTGCTATAGCCCGCGCCAGCAGATAGGCAAATAATCCCGGGACAAGAGCAGCTGCTATTAATCCCAATACGGGTGGAATGCCGTAATTGGTTGTCAAGACAGCGGAGGTATAAGCACCTAACCCCCAAAATGCCGCTTGCCCAAGCGAGATTTGACCAGCGAGACCCATAACTAAACATAAACCAATGGTTACGATGGCATGCAGCCCAATAATCACTCCAACAGATTGATAGTAGCTATCACTGATAATTAGCGGAAATAAGATAACAATTAATAGATATACCAATATACCTTTTGGGAATTTTTTATCTCTTTTCATTACAGGCCTCCCTTTCCAACGCTACGTTCTCCAAAGAGCCCAGTTGGTTTGATCAGTAATACCGCAATTAGAATTAAGAAGGCTATAGCATCTTTCAGACCAGAGCTCACATATCCTGCTCCCATTGATTCCAATAAACCAAGCAGGAAACCAGCTGCCGTTGCTCCAAGTGGATTTCCCAAGCCGCCCAGAATAGCTGCAGCGAAACCCTTGACGCCTAGTAGAACTCCTACGTCATACGCAGTAACACTTAGTGGTGCTATAACGATTCCTGCTACAGCTCCAGTTGCAGCGCTTATAGCAAAGGATAGCATCGTCATTTTAGAAGGACTAATCCCCATTAATTTAGCTGCTAAAGGATTGACAGAACATGCGCTAATCTTTTTCCCTAACATGGTTTTATCCATTAAATACCACAAAGCAAGTAGAATAAGTAACACAGATACAATAACCCAAATACTTTGCTGAGCTACGTTCACTCCGCCAATGGAAACAGGGTTATTGCTTGTAAGTGGCTCTAATGCGAAGGGATCCTTCCCCCAGAAGAAACTAGCCAACCCGCGGATTAATATCGACAATCCAATCGTTAAGATAATCAAACTGATCGGATTTGCATTTTTGGCATTTGCAATAATTCCTTTTTGAATTAAAATCCCAATTCCTGTAACAATTAAAACGGATAAAATAAATGCCCCAGCATACGGGATTTTCATACTAATAAAGGTAACCGTTAACATTCCCCCAAGCATTAAAAATTCCCCTTGAGCCATATTGATTACCTTACTAACGTTATAGATGGTTATAAACCCCACTGCGACAATCGCATAAATACCACCTGAAACTAAACCGTTTGCAATGTACTGTAGCAACTCCGTCACTTTTGTTCCCCCCTCTAGTTACAATCTCCTAGTACTCCCACCGGATTAAACCATTTGAATACGGTTTCATTCTTTGTATAAAAAACCTTTCCTCTCCCTCCAACTCGTAAATGAAGCTTTTTTTCTGGATGGAAAAGTTTCGTTTTCCTAAGAGATAAAGAAACTTAACTTTCCCAGAAGCATAAAAAGATTCCTCTAAATGTGGTCTGGCTAACGTGTAATGCTTCAATAAAGCTTTTTTTATAGCAAGACCCTATTCATAAAGCATAGGGTCTAACATATACTTGTGGACTAGACTGGTATCGGTTCATAAGCCTCTTCGAAGAACCGAACAGCTCCCGGATTAAGCAGATTATAGTAATGCTTAAATAGATCGTCAGCCTCTTTTCCAAACCAGACAGAGGGTAGTAACTCCTCCGGAAGATCAGGATCAATAAACAAAAACTTTCTGTAGTGATGGACGAGTTTAGTTTTCTCTACAAAACAATGACTGTCTGGAATCTCTTGATTCTTCTCCAATTGCTGCAAATGCTCCTTATACTGTGGCTCATACAGCTGTATGAACTCTTTATAAGCCTCATTAATCTGGTCTAAGTTCCAGCACTTCTCCACTAACTGGTGAGCTTCGCTCCATCCTATGTGAGCGGCTGAAAAGATTTCCACATAATCATTGATTTCATATGCTTGAGTAATATCCTTCAGCCGATCTACCAAGTCATTTGGAGAAATCCATGTGCTATTCGTCAACATACCGAATCCTAAGAAACTGAGCTCTTTGCGAAGCTGGTCTCTTAGCTTCCGATGGTCCTCCGGAATGTTATAGCTGGCTATACACCACTTCCCATCCCATCCCTGATTGTCCACCTTATAAATACGTTCTGCCGCTTCATCCATCCTTCTCTTACCGCGTTCAGACATGGAATAATAGCTGCGATTCCCCATTTTTTTTGAGTCTAGCCAACCCTGTCTTAGCATTCGGGAGATAGCCGCTCTAACCGCTTGCTCTGTCATACCGAACTCGCCCATCAGCTTCGTTAAGCTACCGACCCATATTTCGCTCCCATAATGCCTTACATATTCTCCGTATATCGTAAATAGCAGCGATTGGGGCTTCATTGTATCAACTCCTTCATAAATTTCTTTCCTATTATGCACCAATATCCCAAAGGCAACAAAGCCTTCCAATCCGCCTAATTATATGACGTAAAATTCATATAACGTATTATTAACGTTATTATATTAAATACAGCATATGTCGTCAATCCATTTTGAGAATCTTTTATGAAATCATCTTTTTTTTTAAAGTCTTCCTTTTAGAACATTTTGTGACGAACATTATCATTCCTTGCTTCTTCTTTCCAGGTGGTATACAATGGATTTAAATAGTATGATGGTTTTTTTACGAAATCGTTTTCAAACGTCATATAATTTCAGCAAGCTCTATAGATTAATTAATATAGATCAAAGGATAAATTAAAAAAAGCTTCATTGAAGGACCTCAGGGTAGCTAGACCACCTTTAGAGGAAGCTTTTTATGCGGAATAAGAATGATACCCCGAGAAGTTTATACTTTCTTATTCCGTAAGATAACCATTTCATGGAAAGGTGATGATAAACATGAAGGCTATTGCTAATCAACAGGAGCGAAGAGAACTTGCGATACGATATGAGGAGACCTATCCCTATGAAGACTACATTATTAATGTAAGCAGCTGTACAACCACCAATTGTGAACTGGTCACTTGGCAGTTTCCGAATCATGAGTTCGTCCAACTGATTTTCTTTACTCCAACCAATGCAGAAATCTTCTCTGTGTCGCCAGCCCTCGTATTCCCTGAAGAAGGGGAGGATGGACAGTTTTTCACTAAAGGCGAAATCAGCTTGTTCTTAACCCGTGTAAAGAAAAACCGATAATTTGCACTCTATAAGGAGCCACGACCTTAGTGATGTCGTGGCTCTTTTTCTAGCTTTTTTTCAAGTTCTGCAATCCGTTGGTCCATATCCTTTTTCATAAAGATCGCTTGGGTAAATACCCCTTTGCCAACAAGATTAAAGGCTGTCTCTGCTGTTACTTCACAAACTACCCTTGTTTCTGTCACTTCTGTACATAGCGCTCGAAAGGTTACCTCTTGCCCTAAAACAGCAGGACCAACATGTTTTATATCCACAGATAAACCGGCCCCCTCCTCCCCTTCATCAAGGAAGGGAAGGATGACCTTACGACCGGACTTCTCCATATAGTAAATCATCGTAACGGTAGACATCACATCATGGACCACTTGGCCATCAAATGAGGGCCGCATCGATTCATCAACGACTACACGGAATTCAACCTGGACTCCTGGCTTTAACCCTTCTTTCATTCTCTTACACCCGTTCAATAATGGTAGCTATGCCTTGACCCACACCTATGCACATCGTTGCTAAGCCATAACGAACCTGTCTGCGCTCCATTTCATGAAGAAGCGTGGTAAGAATGCGCGCACCGCTGCATCCCAGTGGGTGTCCTAAAGCTATCGCTCCCCCGTTTACATTGACTTTCCCCATATCGATGTTTAGATCCTTAATGCAGGCAAGGGCTTGCGCGGCAAACGCCTCGTTTATTTCAAACAAATCGATATCGTCAATGGCAAGGCTGGCTTGCTTTAATGCTTTTCGTGTAGCAGGAATTGGTCCAATTCCCATAACGGAAGGATCCACTCCAGCAACCGCAGAAGCTACCACTCTCGCTTTAGGCTTTAACCCCAATTCTGTAGCCTTTTCCTCATCCATCAGCAACAAGGCAGCTGCCCCATCATTTAACCCGGAAGAGTTCCCAGCAGTAACCGATCCGCCTTGTCTAAAGGCAGGCTTCAGCTTTACTAACTGATCCATCGTGGTTTCAGGACGCGGATGTTCATCACGATCAAAAATCGTCACGTCCCCCTTCCGTCCACGGATTTCCACAGGAACGATTTCTGATGCAAATTTACCTTCGGCTTGTGCTTTCCCATACTTTAGTTGGCTCGCGAGGGCAAACTCATCCTGAGCTTCCCGGCTGATGCCAAATTGTTCAGCTACGTTTTCTGCCGTTTCTCCTAAAGAAATCGTTGGATACATCTCATCCATCTTAGGGTTCACTAAACGCCATCCTAGAGTCGTATCATGCAATTGCATGCTCCCTCTTTGATAAGCCGAGCCCGCCTTCATCATGACTAGGGGAGCTCGGGTCATGCTTTCTGTTCCACCCGCAATATACACCTGGCCACGCCCAGCAGCAATCGCACTAGCCGATTGATTGACAGCTTCAAGACCGGAACCGCACAAACGGTTTACCGTTACACCGGGTATGGTTACAGGCAATCCGGCCAACAGCAGGGACATCCTTGCTACATCTCGATTATCTTCACCCGCTTGATTCGCACATCCGAAAATGACATCTTCGATGATTTCACGATCAATGGGATTACGTTCTAATAATTTTTGAATCACTACAGCTCCAAGATCATCTGGACGAACCTCTCTTAAAGCTCCCCCATGCCGTCCGATAGCCGTACGAACAGCATCTATAATGACCGGCGTTTTCATAGGAATCTCTCCTTTTTGTTTTTACTTAAAGGGCTTCAACTAGTGTAGCCAACCCTTGACCTCCACCTATGCAGAGGGAAACTACGCCATATCTCTTATTGCGGCGGCGAAGCTCATAAAGGATCGCTCCAAGCAAACGAGCTCCACTCATGCCGAGCGGATGGCCAAAGGCTATCGCTCCGCCATTAACATTCGTCCGATCCATCGGAAGACCCAATTCTCGGATACATGCCAAGGATTGAGAAGCAAAAGCTTCATTTAACTCAAATAAATCAATATCATCTATAGATAGGTTCGTTTCAGCCAATAGCTTGCGAATCGCCACTACAGGTCCAATACCCATAATCTTTGGATCCACCCCACCGCAGGCAAAGTGAACGATACGGCCTAGCGGCTGCGCGCCCGTTTCTTTCAACTTCTCTTCACTCATAAGCAAAACGGCGGCTGCCCCATCATTAATTCCAGAGGAATTTCCTGCTGTTACCGTCCCGCCCTTACGAAAGGCAGGTCTTAACTTCGCTAGGGATCCTAATGAAGCATCCCGGCGCGGATATTCATCTGTATCAAACACGATAGGCTCGCCCTTTTTGCTCGGTAAGACGACAGGAACAATCTCTTCTTTTAGTAGGCCTTGATCAATCGCTTGAACCGCACGCCGTTGACTTTCCAGTGCAAACGCATCCTGGTCTTCCCGGCTTATTTCAAACTTTTCAGCTACATTTTCGGCCGTATCTCCCATCGTTAAATCCCCATATAAATTAACAGGAGCTGAACGCGGACCACCGAAAGATTCAATTAGAGTCTGTGAACCTCGTTGATACGGCTGAGAAAATTTCTCCATGATATAAGGGGAACGCGTGAGGTTCTCTACACCTCCCGCTAACATGATTTCCGCGTGACCTGCTTGAATGGATTGAGCTGCCAAATTAATGGCTTCTAATCCGGAAGCACAAACTCGATTTACGGTCAGACCCGGGAGAGATTCTGGAAGCCCGGCTTTAAGCAAGCCTACACGAGCTATATTAATGAAGGGACTGGCCGAAATCACATTCCCCATAATGACCCCATCGATCTGCTCTCCCGTAATGGGGGAACGCCGGACGACTTCTTGTATAACTGTAACGCACAAGTCATCCATAGGTACATCTTTTAGGCTACCGCCCAGTTTTCCCACAGGAGTTCTAGCACTAGCGACAACATATACATTCTTGTTTGATATCGTCATGGTTATCCAACCTCTTGCCCTTCATAAATGTAAAAGCCTTGACCTGCTCTCCGGCCTACTCGTCCCGCAAGCACAAGCTTGCGCAACAACGG
The DNA here is from genome assembly GCF_040813775.1 of Ammoniphilus soli. Taxonomy (NCBI): domain Bacteria; kingdom Bacillati; phylum Bacillota; class Bacilli; order Caryophanales; family Paenibacillaceae; genus Ammoniphilus; species Ammoniphilus soli. Next base: position 69,525 of record NZ_JBEGDL010000014.1, on the reverse strand, counting down.
TGCAGGGCGGAAACGCTCCTCGGCTAGATCACGATGCAATCCACGGATAATGGCATAGACCTCATCCAACCCGATTTGATCCGCCCACTCTAAAGGACCGAATGGATAGTTCGTTCCTTTTTTCATCGCAATATCGATATCTTCAGGCGTCGCTGTTCCTTCCATAACCGTAAAGACAGCTTCATTAATAATGAGAGAAAGAATTCTTGGGAATACTAAGCCGACTTCATCATCAACTACAGCCACTTCTTTTCCTAGACTGGTAATGAACATCTTTACCTGATCCACCGCAGCCTCTCCTGTTTGCAAAGCAGGTGCCACTTCAAAAAGCTCTCTTTGCGCTAAGGGAACCAACGTACCAAATCCGCAAACACGCTCTGGAGACTTCGTCCAGGAGGCGATCTCTGTAGCCGTAATGGCCAAAGATGTGGATAGGATAGGAACATGAGGCGCCAAAGCTTCATCAAGTATCACGATGGATTCCCTTTTGATCTCTAGATCAAGACTTGTCACTTCAACAGCCAAATCAATGCGATCTTTCCACTGATTCAGCTCATCTATTGAAACCACTTGGTAGTTTTTACTTTCCAGTAATCCTTTAAGCTCTTCATAGAGAGGGCTCAATCCTGTCAGAAGGATCGTACTATTTGTTGTAGTCATAGAAACCCTCACCTGTCTTTCTTCCTAGATTTCCAGCTTGAACCATACGCTGCTGGATACGACTTGGCTTAAAACGTCCTTCATGGAAAAAGTTTGTATAAACGGACTCCGTTGTTGCGAAGTTAATATCAATCCCAATTAAGTCTTGCAGCTCAAACGGTCCCATCTTAAAACCGCCAGCCTTTTTCATAATATGGTCAATCTGTTCAGCCGTCGCCACACGATCACCTAAAATACGCAAACCTTCATTATAATAAGGGCGAGCTACCCGGTTTACGATAAACCCTGGAGTATCCCCTGCAATGACAGGAACCTTGCCAAGATCTTTAGCAAACTGATAAGCCTTTTCTACATTCTCTTGACTCGATTTCTTACCGCGAATGACCTCAATAAGCGGCATAACCGGCGCCGGATTGAAAAAGTGAAAACCTAGGATCCGTTCGGGGTTCTTCAAGCCTCCTGCAATCTCGGTAATCGAAATCGAAGACGTATTGGTTAGCAGTAGCGCTTTTGGTGAACAAACTTCTACTAAGGATGAAAAAATCGACTTTTTCAGCTCTAATCTCTCGGGCACCGCCTCAATGACGATATCACAAGGAGCTAAACGTTCGACGTCCGATACCGGAACAATAAGCTCATAGATTTCAGTCTTCTGCTGTTCTGTAATTTTCCCCTTCTCCAAATCCTTGGATAGTGTTGCAGAAAGATACGATTGGGCTTTCTCCAACACGGCAGGGTTAGCATCCAATAAAAATGTGCGGTGTCCCTTACGGGCACATACTAGAGCGATTCCTGCACCCATCGTACCCGCTCCAATTACACCTACTTGATAATTAGCCATCATCGTTTCCCTCCTCTCTATTTATCTCCCTTTGAAAACAGGCGATCTTTTTTCAAAGAATGCCTGTACTCCTTCTTGATGATCCTCCGTTGCCCCAGCGATCTCTTGTGCGTAGGCCTCATATTCCAATGTATCTTCCAAACTCATAGTAAGACCCTTATACATCGTCCGTTTGATCAATCCAATGCCTTTGGTCGGAAGCTGAGCCAAGCGGCTTGCATAAGCCATGACTTCTTGTTCGAAACCTTCCAAAGGCAAGACTTTATTGGCTAGGCCGATTCGGTAGGCTTCTTCTGCAGTTACTTTGTCCCCTGTCATCGCAAGCTCCAAGGCTTTCCCTAGACCTACGATGCGAGGAAGGAAATAGCACCCGCCTGAATCAGGAACTAACCCGATATTAACAAAGACATCCGTAAATGAAGCTTTTTCCGAAACCAAACGAATATCACAAGCTAAAGCTAAGCTCATGCCTGCTCCCGCTGCTACACCGTTTACTGCAGCGATGACCGGCTTTTCGGTTTTTTGTATTTGTATAATAAGGGGATTATAACGGTTACGCAGGAATCCGCCAAAGTCTGTCTTGCCGCCTTGAACCTCACTTAAATCTTGGCCTGCATTGAAGGCTTTGCCCGTACCGGTTAGAACGATACAACGGACTTCCGCATTTTTTTCCGATTTCTTAAAAGCATCCATCAGTTCCTTATGCATAAGTTCTGTAAAGGAGTTGAACTTATCCGGACGATTTAGTGTAATCTTCGCTACACCGCCAACCAGTTCATAGAGAATCGTCTCGTACATTTTGCGGACCCTACCTTCCCGTAAATTTGGGACGGCGCTTTTCTACGAACGCTCTCATCCCCTCGCTTTTATCTTCACTTGCAAATAATAAATAAAAGCAATTGCGCTCATATTCCATTCCCTCGTCTAACGGATTATCCATGGCCTTTAAAACGGACTTTTTGATTAAACGAGCTGCAACAGGAGGTTGAACGGCAATTTTTCTCGCCAGCTTCATCGCTTCCTGCAAATAAACTTCAACAGGAACTATTCGATTAATTAAGCCATATTGCAATGCTTCTTGAGCGGAAATCGGATCTCCGGTCAGCAGCATTTCCATGGCCTTCGCTTTTCCTACTGCCTTCGTTAAGCGCTGTGTTCCACCAGCCCCTGGCATGACGCCCAGCTTAATTTCCGGTTGGCCAATTTTCGTCGTTTCGGAAGCAATAACCATATCACAGCTCATCATCAACTCGCAGCCGCCGCCAAGTACAAAACCACTAACCGCAGCAATCATTGGCTTGTTAATTTTGCTCATGCGATCCCAGACGGTAAATTGATCTTTAAGCAGCATGGAAATCACTTTTTCATCTGCCATTTCATCGATGTCAGCACCCGCTGCAAACGCCTTTTCATTACCCGTGATAAGGATGACGCGGATGGAATCATCCCGATCCATCCGCTCCATTTCCTCCACGATTTCATCTACTATTTTCAAGTTTAATGCATTGAGGACTTCCGGACGGTTGAGTGTGATGATCCCAACCGCTCCCTCAGCAGCCACTTTTATGAACTCGTAGGACATCTTTAATTCCTCCTAAGCACTACGCTAAAACCTTATTCCGGTTGTCTACAATACGGAGCGCTTTACTTTCACTGCGGGGAAGAGTGTTTGGCTTATTCACGCGAAGAACGACCGTTACGCCTAAAGCATTCTTCATATCATGGCCAATGGCTTTCACCAATTTTCCAACTTCCGCGCTTCCCTCTAATTCTCCTACCTGATTCATAAATTCAGGGGTTACTTCACAGTGAACTTCAAAGCGATCCAAAGCCCCATCACGTTCAATCACAATCTGATAATGAGGAGCAAGCTGCTTAAATCCTAATAGAACGGATTCAATTTCCGTTGGGAACACGTTCACCCCGCGAATAATCAACATATCGTCTACGCGGCCTTTAATCCGGGACATGCGCAAGGAGGTACGTCCACACTTACACTTCTCAGGATTAAGCGTTGCGATGTCTCCTGTACGGTAACGAACAACAGGAAATGCTTCTTTTGTCAATGAAGTAAAGACCAGTTCCCCTTCTTCTCCATAAGGAAGGACTTCCCCTGTTTTAGGATCAATGATCTCGGCCAGGAAGTGATCTTCCGCAATATGCAACCCATCTTGCGCTTCATAACACTCAATGGATACGCCAGGTCCCATAACTTCACTTAGACCATAGATATCAATTGCCTTGATATCCAATTCTTGTTCCAACTGAGCACGCATTTCTTCGGACCATGGCTCCGCCCCAAAAATTCCATATTTCAAGCTAGTTTCACGTGGGTTAAGACCCATCTTCTTCATCTCTTCCACGATATTCAAAGTATAGGAAGGAGTTGCTGCAATACCACGCGGTTGGAAGTCTTGAATGAGTGTAATTTGGCGTGGTGTATTCCCGCCGGAAATCGGTACAGCTACTGCTCCAGCGCGTTCAATACCGTAATGCAAACCAAGTCCGCCCGTAAACAAACCATACCCGTAGGCATTGTGGAAAATGTCTCCTGGTTGCCCCCCTGCACAGCAGATCGCACGAGCCACAATCTCAGACCAGTTTTCAATATCCTTCTTGGTATAGCCAACTACTGTAGGTTTTCCTTTTGTACCGGAAGAACCATGGATACGAACCACTTCATCCATTTCTACAGCAAATAAATTAAACGGATAGTTTTCGCGAAGATCGGTTTTCTTCATGAAAGGCAACTTATTCAAGTCTTCAAGAGATTGAATATCTTCAGGCTTCACTCCAGCTTTATCGAAGTTCTCCTTATGGAAAGGAACCTTTTCATAAACGCGTCGCACCGTTTCTTTTAATCTCTCTAGCTGAAGCTTCTGCATCTCCTCACGTGACATCGTTTCCATTTCGGTATTGAATATCATTTTTTTCTCCTCCATTATCCTCTAAAGGTTTTTTTATTTTCCCCCAAAACACATTGGCATCGATTACAAATCTAATTTTTAAACTATTCTCCTCGGAATACCGGTTTTCTCTTTTCTCTGAAAGCATTTAATGCTTCAAGCCGATCTTTCGTTGGAATAATCACTTCATAGGCTTTTGATTCGAGATCAAGCCCTGTTTGCAGATCCACGCTGCTCCCCTTATCGATCGCATACTTTGCTTGATAAACAGCGAGAGGCGCATTCGCTAGGATTTCGTTGGCTAAAGTTGTAGCCTGATCCATTAGCTGCTCTTGACTTTCCGCAATTCCATTTAGTACCCCAAACTCCAGTGCAGCTTGTGCGGTAATTTTTCTTGCGGTCAGAATCAATTCCTTGGCTTTCGAAGGTCCTACTAACCTAGACAGACGTTGGGTCCCGCCAGCGCCAGGTATAATACCTAGACTTACCTCCGTAAGCCCCATCAAAGCCCCCTGAACGGCATAGCGAAAATCGCAAGCCAGCGCTAATTCGAAGCCCCCTCCAAAAGCATACCCATTAATGGCAGCAATGGTGGGTTGAGGCAATCTTTCGATGGCGGTAAATACGTCTCGGATCTTACGAACATTACGGCGTGTTTGCTGTTCATTCAGCGTGCGGCGTTCCTTCAAATCAGCCCCTGCACAGAAAGCTCGACCTTCAGCAGCTACGATTACAACTCGGATATCCTTTGATTCAAGCTGTAGCTGTTCGGTGATTTCACCTAACTTCTCAAGGGCTGCATAGTTGAAAGCATTCATTTCTTCTGGTCGGTTTAGCCGGATGGTAGCGATATGACCGTTCCGTTCTAGCAATACCGGTTCTTGTTCCATGTTGACCCTCCCTTTTCCATTGGTTTCCTTGTTTATTTCTTAGGCTGCACCCTCGCATACGTTCCAAGAGCAATGGCAACAAGCGTACCATCATCTGTTGTAATCCGCGCTTCCATGACGATGATTTTGCCCCCTCTTTTCACTGCCTTAGACTCCGCTTTTATATACTCTCCTCTAGCAGGGGACAAGTAATTCACTTTGCTCTCAACCGTTACGCACTGTTGTACACCGTCCACATGAGGTGCTGCCGCATAGCCCATGGCTACGTCTGCAAGGGTAGCCGTTACTCCCCCATGCACCACGCCATCTATGCTATTGTAGAGCTCAGGCCTAACTTTTAAGGTCGCTGTACAACCGTTATCATCAATTTGCTCGATTTCGATTCCTAGATAGTGGTTAAACTTATTTTTACTAACAACACTCATGAGTTCTCCCTTCCCAGGAAGAAGAAGAGAGGCCCCTTTCACGGTAACCTCCTGCTTGCGTCCCGTCGTTTAAGCTTCGGCTTCTTCTAGAGGTATAAAATAATCATTTTTTCGGTATACTAATGCATCAAGTATTGCAACAACTTCGCGTTCACTTTCTACCCGGATACGATACCAAGCTGTACGGTTATTTCTCTTTTCTTCCACCGCAGTGGCTCTTAATCGCGATCCTTCCCAGCTTGCTGCCAAGAATCCAATATTCATGGAAAGCGCAACCGAGGTTTTACCATAAGAGTTGCTCGCTACGGCAAATACGACATCAGCTAGCGAAAAAATGACTCCCCCATGTGTCGTTCCATGAGCATTCAGTAGATTCCCTTCCACAACGACTTCCGCTACAGCCGATCCTTCTCCGACTTCTATTAATTTAATGCCAAGAAACTGAGCAAATGGGTCGTTCTTTAGCTTTTCACATATCTGTTCGTAATACTTCTGATGGATCTCCCGGTCATCAAGTCTTGGTTTCAAAGCAGCCTCCTATTGAACTTCCGCGAAGTGCATGGATATGACTTTACCCGCAAAGCCCATCAAATCTTTTCCTGCTGCTTTTCCTTCTGGAGAAGACAACGCTTGCACCAAAGCCTCTTTGGTTTCAAAATACATTTCTGCAATCAAGTGCAAGTCGCTCTCACCCATCGGTGTACCATAGATTTTGTTAACTTCCAGTTTAATTAATCCAGGCATCTTCGCCGCTAAAGGTGCATGCACTTCGTTATAATGCTTATCAAAATCCTCTACATTCTCAGGCTTGCGATAAATGGCGATCAATTTTACCATGGGTTGTTTTCCTCCAAGCGAATGGTTTTTGTGTAATAATATATAACGTTATTTTTATATAACGTTCTTATTACGTATCCCTTGTTTTTAGTATATTAATATTACTAACCTTTAGTCAAGGTATATTTTATATGTTTAAAATTGTTATATTATTAGGCCTGGATAATGGCCGTTTGTCTCCTCTTTCTTAAATGAAGACTGATACATCCCAAGCTTCCAGCAAAGCATATAATAGCCGACAATATGAACGCACTATGATACGTTCCCGTCAGATCCACAAGTGAACCCGTCACCACTGGTGAGATAAATTGCCCCACGCCAAAAAAGAGGGTAATAAATCCGATGGCTACAGGCGTTTTCAACGGATGGACAAAATCCCCCACAGCAGCCACCATAACGGTTGGAACTCCCCACAATGTAATCGCATATAGGATGGTTTCGATCAGCAAAATGCCATAGCTATGAGTCATGCTAAGAGCCAATAAGAGAACTGCTTGTGACAAATACACAAAAAATAGGGAGGCCATTCTCCCAATTCGGTCAGATATGCTGCCCCAAATATAGCCACTTACGATACTAACAAATCCCGCCACCGCAAATAATTGACCCGCTTCCTTCTCGCTCAAGCTAATGTCTTGAATCAAGTAATCCACTAAAAAGGTAGAAAAAATTAAGTAACTAAAGCCCCAAGTTAGATACGTAAATCCTATCATCCATAGCAGTTTGTTTCCGTAGATCGTTTGCGTTTTTCCAAGATCCTCAACTCTGCTTTCCTTGGCTTTTGTTTTCTCTTCTATGAGCTCCTCCTGTCCAAATGGACGCAAACCTGCTTCAGAAGGATCATTCTTCATAAAAAACAGATTTAGCAATAAAAAGAAACATGAAGCTGCTCCCAACGCATACCAGCTCATTCGCCATCCATCTGATGAATAGCTCATCATCATATATGGCACAAATAGACCGCTTAGAACCATCCCGATGCCTGAGCCAGCGTTTACTACCCCTAAAGCCATTCCCCTATAGCGCGCCGAGAACCACTTTCCTACCAACCCTAGGTTCGTGACATTACCACCGCCAGCTCCAATCCCAATAATTAAACAGGAAAAGTAAGCCGTCCAGAAATTAAATGCCAGGCCGCTCCCGATCATTCCAACTACGGTAATAAAAAGCGAGGCTACAATCACTTTCTTGGCTGAAAAACGTATAACCGCATAGCCTACTGTCGTCGCACTCAATAAATAACCAAGAAAAACTGAAGAGGCAATTAGTCCCGTTTGACTGTAATTGAGCTCAAGCCCTTCCTTCATAAACGGGATAATCGCCCCTAATGAAAATCTGCCAAATCCTAAACATGCTAATAGATTCAAAGTTGCAATGATAAGAATAAACCAACTTTTATGAATGGTCTTCATTTTCCATTCTCCCACCCTTTCTTTTTGCTGAAATGTTTAAAATAATTTAATTATAACGCATTCGGGTGGTTGGATTACAAGAAAAAAAGAACCTGGTCTATCAGGCTCCTCTTATACTTATTTATTCATAATATGAAATCGCATGACCTAATGCCGTTAGAATAACATCGTCTCCTCGATGCCATTCTTCACTCTTGCTTCCGTTGGCATGTAATCATCCTCAATAGAGAACTGAGGAACCGGCACATCAAACCCCGTGACCCGTTTGACTGGCGACCTTAGATAAATAAGGGCCTCATCGTTAATTAACGATACAATTTCTGAAGCCACACCTACTGTTTTATGGGCTTCTTGTACAACGAGCGCTCTTCCTGTCTTCTTCACCGAACCAATGATCGTATCTCGGTCCAGCGGATACAACGTTCGAAGATCAATCACTTCACACATCCAGCCCTTTTCCCGCTTGATTTGCTTGGCTGCGTTTAATGCTACCCGCAGCATAGCACCCCAAGCAAAAATAGAAAGATCTGATCCTTCATGTACAATCTTTGCTTTACCGATGGGAATCCGATACATTTCCTCTGGCACCTCTTCCTTGAAGGCCCGATAGAGCTTGGTCGGTTCCAGGAATATGACCGGATCAGGATCTTCAATGGCAGAAATTAATAAGCCCTTTGCATCACAGGGGTTACTGGGCACGACAACCTTTAAGCCGGGAACATGCGTAAAGAAGGTCTCTACACTTTCTGAGTGAAGCTCAGGACCGCGAATCCCTGCTCCGTAAGGGGTACGGATGACCATCGGAACATGGTATTGACCTCTAGTCCGATATCTCATGCGGGCCGCATGGGATACAATTTGCTCAAACCCCGGATATATAAAAGCTAAAAACTGAATCTCAGCCACGGGTATCAATCCGTTTAATGCAAGGCCAATGGCAGATCCAATAATCCCGGCCTCAGCAAGAGGAGTGTCGACGACGCGATCTTTTCCGTACTTTTCGATTAAGCCTTCTGTTGCACGAAATACACCGCCATTGATCCCGATATCTTCCCCGAGCAGCATGACTCTTGAATCTTCCGCTAACTTCTGATCCATTGCCTCCGTAATCGCCTGGATAATGGTTAGTTTTCGACTCATGCTTATTTCTCCCCTTTGTCCGTGAACCTTTCCAGCTCTTGTTCCTGCTCCTGAATCATCCAAGGCGTCTCAGCAAAGACATGCTTGAACATATCCGATGGCTTGGATTTCGGATATTCCTCCGCTTCTTTTACGGCGGCATCTATTTGTTTTTCAGCTTGCTTGAGCAAATGTTCCTCTTTATCCTGATTCCATAGGTTTCTTCTCTCCAGATGTAAGCGAAGCCGGACAATTGGATCTCGCTGGCTGCGCCACTGATGAGATAAAGCATCTTGATTGCGGTACTTTTTCGGGTCATCTGCAGTGGTATGGGCTCCATAGCGGAACGTTATGGCTTCGATGAGAGTCGGGCCAGCACTGGCATGAGCTCGCTCCATGGCCTCCTTAACCGTAAGCCAAACCGCAAAAATATCATTCCCATCCACTTGAACGCCCGGGATATCGTAAGCCGCCGCACGTTGGGCAATCGTGGCTGAAGCGGATTGCTGCTCAAACGCAACACTGATAGCGAATCCGTTATTCTGACAGAAAAAGATGGCAGGCACCTTGAATACTCCGGCGAAATTTAATGCCTCATGAAAGTCTCCTTCCGAAGTTGCTCCATCACCGAAGTAGGCCATACTTACCTTCTTTTCTCCCTTGATCTTGCTTGCCCATGCCGTTCCAACGGCATGAACCATTTGCGTAGCGATGGGGACACAAGGCGGCATAATGTTTTTTCCTTCCGGGCTGATAGACCCTTCCATATGTCCCATCCAATATAGAAATACGCGCATGAGCGATTGCCCATGAGTAATGCTCGCTCCATGGTCCCGATAGGTCGGGAACAGCCAGTCTCCCGCAGTCAAAGCCATGGCACTTCCAACCTGCGAAGCTTCCTGGCCTTCAAAGGGGGCATACGTTCCCATTCTACCTTGCCTTTGCAATATTACCGATTTACGGTCAAATAAACGAACTAACACCATATTTTTATACATTTTTACCATAGTTTCGGTATCGATCCTGTCATCTATGTTCTGAGTTAGCTCTCCTTGCGGTGTCAAAACCTGATATAGATCGGTCATGATGTTTCCCTCCGTCAAAGATTGTGCGGCTAGACCATTGACCGTTACCATCCACATCGCTTTTTTAATTATATGACACTGCTTTCGAAGACAGACATTATCCTAACAAGACACGGTCGCTGGCAACACCTTTAAAGCGCTCGAATTCCTTCAGGAGCCCTTCAATTGTTAAATTCTTCTTTTCCTGTTCTGGTACATCAAGAATAATTCGGCCCTTATCCATCATGATCAGCCGATTTCCCAGATCTATCGCTTGCTTCATATTATGAGTAACCATGAGCGTGGTGAGCTTAGATTTTTCTACAATCTCTTTGGTCAGCTGGGTGATCAGCTCCGCTCTTGCAGGGTCTAATGCTGCCGTATGTTCATCCAGCAGCAGCACATTCGGCTGGGTAAAAGTAGCCATGAGCAGACTCAACGCTTGCCGTTCTCCCCCGGATAAAAGCCCCACCTTTGCCGTCAAGCGGCCCTCTAGGCCTAATCCCAGAGACTTTAAGTATTCATAAAACATTTCTTTGCGCTTGCCATTGACCCCTTTGCTCAATGTCCGCTTTTTATTGCGGGAAAAGGCCATCGCTAAATTTTCTTCAATCGTCATCGTAGGAGCTGTCCCAGACATAGGATCTTGGAACACCCGACCGATCATCGGTGCTCGCTGATGCTCGGATAGGTCATTTACAACTTTGCCATCAATCTCAACCGTACCCTCATCCGGAGTCAGTACCCCGGAGATCATATTCATCATGGTTGATTTTCCTGCCCCATTACTTCCGATAATGGTGACAAAATCACCTGGCTTTAAGGTTAAATTAATTCGCTCAAGAGCAATCTTCTCATCCACAGTCCCTTCGTTGAACACCTTGTTGATATTTTTAAGTTTCAGCATGATTCTCACCTCTCACTAAGGCGTTCCGAGCCTGTTTTTTTTGAGCTTTTTTTCTCTTTTCCTTCCAGCTGTCGATGATTTTCGGCGCGATTAAGGCGGCAATGACAATCAATGCTGTCATCAGCTTCATATCCGAAGGATTCAAGCCAACTCGCAAGGCCAGGGCAACGATAATGCGATAAACAATCGCTCCACCAATGACGGCAATTGTTGCACGGCGAATATTTCTATGACCAAAAATGGCTTCCCCAATAATTACGGAGGCTAAACCAATGACGATCATCCCGATTCCCATCGACACGTCAGAAAATCCTTGGTACTGGGCCATTAATGCCCCGGACATAGCCACCAATCCATTAGAGAGAGCTAATCCTACAACCTTGGTATTGTCGGTATTCGCCGCGAAGCTTCGAATCATTTTTTCATTGTCACCTGTTGCGCGGATAGACAACCCAATTTCTGTATCCAAAAACCAATCCATTGCCTTTTTGATAATTAGAATGAATATTGCCATCGTGATAATGATGGTAAATGGGCTTGTGAAAACAGCCTTTACCTGGCTAAACAAGGTTTCTTCTCCTAGTAAACCGATGTTGGCTTTACCCATAATGCGCAGGTTGATAGAATAAAGCGCTATCATAGATAAAATACCTGAAAGGAGCGGATTAATCTTTCCTTTCGTATGTAGCAGCCCGGTTACAATACCTGCCAGACATCCCGCTATAACTGCAGCAAAGGTAGCCAGTAGCGGGTGATAACCCGCTACGATCATGGCAGCTGCCATGGCTCCCCCTGTGGTAAAGCTACCATCTACAGTTAAGTCGGGAAAGTTTAGGATTCTGAAGGTCAAATAAACCCCCAGTGCCATCAGCGCAAAAATAATTCCAGATTCCAATGAACCCATTAATGCTGTTGCCATACCTACACTTCCCTTCTCTTTTTATTCGCCGACCATTATAGCCTTGCTAGTCATGGCTTCAGTCAAGGTCACGCCTTGAGCCTCGGCAGCTTTCTTATTGATAACCAAGTTTAACTCTTCCGGGAATCCTACTGGAATTTCCCCTGCCTTCTTGCTTCCGTTCAATACTTCCATAGCCATCTTTGCTGTGGTATAGCCTAAGTCGTAGTATTCAAAACCAAACCCGGCAAATCCGCCACGCTTCACGGAATCCATCTCTCCGACAAACATAGGAATCTTATTTTGATTCGCTACAAGCGTAATCGATTCTAGTGCGGAAACCGCCGTATTGTCTTTCGGTACATAAATTACATCTACGCGTCCCACAAGAGATTCAACCGCTTGCTTGACTTCAGAGCTGTTGGAAGCGGTAGCTTCAACCGCAGTCAGCCCAGCCTCTCCCATTGCCTTCTTTGCATTTTCTACATTGACCACAGAGTTTTGTTCACCAGAGTTGTAAATTACCCCTACGTTCTTTGCATCCGGGAAAAACTCTTTAATTGTCTTGATCGTATTGGATATCGCTTCAGGATGGGTATCTGAAGTACCGGTTACATTCTTTCCTGGACTTTCTAAAGAATCGACCAATTTGGCTCCAAGCGGATCAGTAATTGCCGTGAAGAAAATCGGAATATCCGAGGTGGCCTGGGCTGCTGTTTGGGCACTTGGCGTCGATACGGCAAGGATCAAATCGACTTTATCAGCTGCAAACTTCTGGGCAATCGTGGTGTTGTTGTTCATATCCCCTTGGGCAATTTGAACATCAACCTGCAGGTTATCGCCTTCCACATAGCCGCCATCCTTAAGACCTGCTAGAAAGCCTTCTCTTGCAGCATCCAACGAAGGGTGTTCGACAATCTGGGTAATCCCAATTTTAATTGTCTTCTTTTCTGTGCTCTTTTCAGCTGGAGCCGTCTCACTCGGCTTCGCTTGCTCTGCCGGTTGAGTTGTGGTAGATGATCCACCGCCACATGCGGTAAGCAGCATCATTAAGCTGCAAACAATGGGTACAAAAATCTTCTTCATTCTTACTTGCCCCCTTTAATGCGTTAATGTATACGCTTCCAAATTCTTTCTCCAAAGTATGGGTCGGAAACGTCTGGCCGTAATATTTTCTGTCACTGCCTATGACGCAAATATTACGACCCATGTTTTTTAGTATAATTACAATTTTTCCTAGGTCAAGATAATAATTTATTATTAAATTTTTTTGATTATGTTTAGCTCTATTTTTTCTCTAACCAACTATACATATAAGACTGGTCCTCATAGATTTGAGTCTTCCTTACCACCTTCAGCGGTCTGAACGTATCAATCATCACGGCAAGCTCGAGCGTTTCCTTCTTGCCAATACTCGCCTCAATTTTCCCAGGATGAGGACCATGCGGGATCCCTAATGGATGAAGGGTAATGGAAGCTTCTTCAATCCCTTTCCTGCTCATGAAGTTGCCTCTAACATAATACAATACTTCATCGCTATCCACGTTACTGTGATAGTAAGGGGCCGGAATCGCTTCCGGATGGTAATCGTAGAGTCGGGGCACGAAAGAGCAAATCACAAAGTTATTCCCTTCGAACGTCTGATGGATCGGCGGCGGCAGGTGAATGCGGCCGGTAATGGGCTCAAAATCCTCCACGTTAAAAATCCAAGGGTATAAGTAGCCATCCCACCCCACAACATCCAGGGGATGATGCTCCAATATGTGTCGATGGATAAACCCTCTCGATTTGGTCCTCACTTCAAACTCCCCAGCTTCCGTATGAGTAACCAACTCTTCCGGAACGCGTATATCCCTTTCACAGAAAGGACTATGCTCAAGCAATTGCCCGTGAGCATTGCGATAACGCTTAGGAGTCGTAATCCAACTGTTCGTTTCTACGACCAGAAACCTGGACTCTCCTTCATCCGGCAAGAACCGATGGATCGTCCCAATGGGCATCACAATGTAGTCTCCCGGACGATACGATAAAGTCCCATACATGGTTTCCACTTTCCCTGTTCCTTTATGAACAAATAATAACTCATCTCCATCTCCGTTGCGATAGAAATAGTCCATAGGTTTTGTTGGATTCACAACGCCGATAAGCAAATCCTCATTACCCAATACATACTCTCTTCCGCTTACGGCATCCCCTTCTTCTTGATGCATTGCTGTTCGAAAATGGCGATGGCAAAGTGCCCCTTGCTCCTCATATTGAGGCCCATATTCCCCTAAGAGCTCTGCCTTGGCCACTGCAGTGGGCATATGGTGATGATAGAGAATCGATTGGATGCCTGAAAAACCCTTTGTTCCCATGACCTGCTCCCGATACAAGGAACCATCCTCCTTGGGAAATTGAACATGCCGCTTTCGAGGAATGTTCCCCATCTGTTTATAAAAAGTCATGTAAAACCCCTCCCCTCATTCTTTAGGCAACAAGTAACCCCAAGCATTACTAAGTAACACTTTAGGGTTTGTTTACTGTTGTCCTTCTCTCAAGTACGAATGTATCAGCTGCTGCTCTTGTATAAGACTGACCAGCTAAACGGCCGATCGGTTGGAGCAGCTCCGTATCAATTTTTCCGTCATTGTACAGCTCATCACGAACGTGAACCATGACGACCTGCCCAATCACTAAGCTTCCCGCACCCGGCTGATCTCCAAAGTGAAGAACCTCCCGCAAAACGCACTCTAGCTGTACATCACTCTCTGCTACCCGAGGAGGCAAGACAATCTGGCTCGGAGCCTTGGTTAGTTGAACTTGTTCGAATTCATCTGTTTCTGGAGGATATTCCACCGCACAGTCGTTCATTTGACTGGCGATTTTTTCCCCTACGATGTTAATGACGAATTCCTTTGTTTCTTCAACATTTGTAAGCGTATCCTTTTTATTCCCGTCTGTTCCTTTGCGCATAGGGGCAAAGCATACCAAAAATGGATCGACGCAAATTCCTGTAAAAAAGCTAAAAGGAGCTAAATTGGCCTGACCCGTTTTACTCACAGTAGAAACAAAGGCGATAGGCCTTGGAAGAACAGACCCTATAAGCAATTTATAGGCGTCCTTCCACGCAAGTGTACTCGGCTCAATATTCATAACAGCCCACCATCCTTTATCAAAAACTATGAATCTATGACTTCCTCAAACGCTTTAACAAATGCTAGATTCTCTTCAGGAGTTCCCACTGACACACGAATCGTATTCGGATACCCCAGTGCGCCTCCAGATCGCACGATGATTCCCTTCTTTAGCAAAGCTAGAAACACTTCATCCCCCGGCCGGTCTAATTGGATCATAATAAAATTCCCTTGAGATGGGTAAGAAGAGAATCCGCGTTTCGATGCTTCTTCCTCTAAGTATTTTCTTCCTTCTGCATTCTTCTGCTTACAACTCTCTATAAAATCCGCATCATCAAGTGCAGCCCAAGCTGCGGCTTGTGCAATTCGGTTCGTATTAAAAGGCTCTTTGACCTTGATTAATTCCGCTACAATGGATGGATGCATAATTCCATACCCAACTCTCAGGGCTGCGAGACCATAAATCTTGGAGAAGGTTCGCAGAATAACCATGTTAGGATGTTGCGGCAACAGCGGAAGCGTTTGCAGGTAATCTACATCTGTTACATATTCATAATAAGCCTCATCAATGATCAACAAGATATGCGGAGGCACCTTTTGAATAAACTGTTCCAATGCCTCTCTACCTACAATCGTTCCTGTTGGATTATTCGGGTTGCAGACAAAAATCATTCTGGTTTGATCTGTTATGGCCTCCAGCATCCCTGTCAGATCGTGTACCCCCTCTATCAATGGGACACTCACGACCGTTCCCCCCTCAATCCTTACATTGGTTTCATAGCGGGGAAAGGTTACATCAGCCATGATGATTTCGTCTCCAGGTCGTATATAGCTGCGCGAAAGGAGGCGAATGAGTTCATCAGAGCCGTTTCCGATGATGACCATTTCCTTTGGGACACCTAAATGGTTAGCAATCTTCTCGCCTAGCATCGGGGCAGTGCCTTCGGGATACGTATGAGTTTGGCTGATTTCCCGGATCATGGCTTCCTTGGCCAAATCCGAAAACCCGAAAGGGTTTTCGTTAGAGGCCAATTTATAAATCCGATCGAGACCAAATTCTCGTTTGACTTCTTCTATAGGTTTTCCTGGAACATAGACACCCAGGGATTCAATCTCTTTCCTCGTTGGAATCTTATCCATTAAATTCATATCCATATCCTCCTAGAGATTTCCTCTCCGTTCTTGTTCCCGTTCAATAGATTCAAAGAGAGCTTTGAAATTTCCTTCTCCAAAACCTCTTGCGCCCTTACGTTGGATAATTTCTATAAACAGTGTCGGCCGATCCACAATCGGCTTAGTGAAAATCTGAAGCAAATATCCCTCATCATCACGGTCCACTAGAATCTTAAGCTCGCGGAGCCTTTCCACATCTTCATCTATCTTTCCAACCCGTTCGTTTAATCGGTCATAATAGTTATCTGGTGTGTCAAGGAACTCTACTCCATTAGCGCGCAAAGAGGTTACCGTCTTTACGATATCATTCGTTAATAGCGCTAAGTGCTGTACGCCTGCCCCATTGTAGTACTCAAGGTATTCTTGAATTTGCGACTTCCTTTTACCTTCTGCCGGCTCATTGATCGGGAACTTAATTCTTGCTCCATTAGTCATAACTTTAGACATTAAAGCAGAGTACTCTGTACTAATGTCTTCATCATCAAAGTGGATCATGGCTTTGAAGCCCATTACTTTTTCATAGTAAGCTACCCACTCTTCCATTTCCTCTACATTTCCTACAACATGATCAATTCCGACAAGGCCCGTCGGTTGGTAAGGGGCTGCCGTATCAATCGCTTGGAATCCAGGCATAAATAATCCCTTATAGCCTTTGCGCTCGATCAAGGTATGGATCGTATCCCCGTACGTCCCAATTACTGCTTTTTTCACCGTGCCCTGTTCATCGGACAATGTATGCGGTTCCAAAATTCCGATAGCACCGCGGGAAATCGCTTCTTTATATGCCTTCTCCACATCATCTACACGCAGTGCTACATCCTTTACGCCATCGCCATGCTTTAGCACAAAGTCAGCAATCGGGTGGCTAGAACTCAATGTTCCGCTAATCACGAAGCGAATTTTATTTTGCTCCAGTACATATGAAACTTTACTTCTTTCTCCTGTTTCTAATCCGGAATAGGCAATTGGCTTAAATCCAAACGCTGTAGCATAGTAGTGGGCTGCCTGCTTCGCATTGCCAACATAGAATTCCACGTAGTCAACATCATGCACCGGGAAAAAATCTTGAGAATGTTGATCCATTAACGCTTGCTCTTTCATATATAGAACCTCCTAAAATGTATATACATAAAATAACAATCGAATCTAACGTTAGTATAGTTTAAATAATGTAAATTGCGCAAATATGTACATTAAAGGAGTTTCGCAAATATGTACTAACGCTTTAATCAGTTGAAGATGACAGTTAATCCCTTTTTTAGTTTATTAATAATGTATTTAAGGTTTGGAGGTTTTTTAGAAGTCGTCTAGAACTAGATAGAGGAGCATTTCTGCTCTCTTATTTATTGAGGAGGGATTCCCATGAAGGTTTTGAGATTAGGACACGCAATGTATAGACTTTCAAGTAAGCATGAAAAAAACTACTTAATTGATCCTTTCTTTGAAATGAACCCTGGATGTCCGCAAGAATACCTAACTCCTGAATTTCTAAAGAACATTCATGGGGTGTTTCTCACCCATGGCCATTTTGACCACACGAGCGGTTTAGCCCAATTAAAAGAAGCTAACCCAGAAGTGCTCGTAGTTGCTCAATACGAGCTTGCCCTCATCCTGATGCAAAAAGGCTTCTCCAACATCCTGCCCATTAACTTGGGAGGAACTGTCGAATTAGAGGATGTCAAGGTAAGCATGGTTCCCGCTGTACATACCTCTTCCATTGGTGAGACGGAAGGTACACCCATCTATGCAGGAACTGCAGCAGGCTATATTTTCGATTTTGAAAACGATCACACCCTTTACCATTCCGGAGATACAACCATGACCATGGATATGAAGCTGATTCAAGATTTTTATCAGCCGACTATTTCCATCCTTGCTGCTTCCGGTCATTTTACTATGGGTCCAAAAGAAGCTGCCTATGTCGTAAAGAATCTTCTTGATGTCCAATACGTGATTCCAAGCCATACCTTCCCTAGCAAAGAAACAACCCCTAGACCTGAAGTTCTAGAGGGATTGCTCGGAGCCTTCCCAGTCGTTGCCAACATGATAGGAAAAGATGAGGATCTCAGAGAATTACTTAAAGACTATGATAAAACGGAAGTCGTCGTGCTGGGGTATGGGGAAGAACGGGAATTTTAACCGTAAACGAAAAAAATCCCGCTAACCTTCAAGTTAACGGGAATTAGGGGGAGAACAAGAAAAAGGAGATGTTTATTATTATGATCTTCTCCCCCTATTTTTAAACCTACACGTCTGTCATACTTGCCTTTCCATCCAAGTCAAGTAGGAAAACAATGCAATTAGTAGGGTAAATAAGATCGTTAAGATGAGGATAACCTTCTGTCGTTCCATTATCGTTACTAGTCAGACACTAGTGTCCTCCCTTCTATCGTTCCTCCGCCTGGGTCAGAGCTTCAATAAATTCCTTTTCAAAATAACCGCTTTCCTCTATTTCTTCCCGTGTGAACAAGTCAAACAGAAAATCTGCCTGGGCCACCTGTTTAGAATATTGAGCAAATGCTTTACACAGCTTGCGAAGACTATCTTCCTTGTCTTCCTCAATGCTATATACAAAAGACTCTAGGCGATCGCTATGAATAAGCAATCGACAGCCTTCCTCAAGCAGCTTTTCATGAAAGGAGGATACTTGCTGGGCATATTCCTTCTTTTCAAGATCGATCAAATCAAACTGAGTAATTAAATAAAGCATCGGATACTCTCCTTCTATGAAATGACTCAAAAATCCAATTTAATTTTTAAGAACCCTGCCTTTAATAAAGCTTCAACAATAATAACAATAGCTGGTCCCAAGATGAAACCGACAAACCCGAAAAGCTGAAAACCGATATAAAGGCTCGCTAAGGCGGCTAGGGCGCTAATTCCTAAACTCTCACCAAGAATCTTTGGTTCGACAATTCTACGGACAACGGTAATGACAAGAAAAAGGATAACCAAGCCAATTGCCGTATAGTGATCATCCGCTATAAAGTATTGGTAAGCAGCCCAAGGAACGAGAAAGGAACCTGTACCTAGAATCGGCAGAATATCGACCACGATGATGATGAAGGCAATGAGAAATGCATACTTTACATCTATAATCAGCAATCCAATTAAAGCCAAAATATATGTCATTACACTTAAAATGATTTGTGCTCCAAGAAACCCAACTAAGGCTCTTGATAATTGGTTTAATACGATATCGACTTTCTGCTTTGCAGATGGGGTAAATAACTTCATAAATCCGCTTCGCAAGGCCGGAAGGTCAAAGCTAATGAGAAACAAGCTAATTAAATACACAATGGAAATTAACAATAGCTCAGGCAAAGCCGCAACAATCCCAAAAACCCATCTCGTGATCGTGGAGGCAGCCACCATGGCTGAATTCTTTAATGAATTTAAAACTTGCTGTATGGTTGAGACCGTCTCAACCGGTAATAGTGCGTAATACTTTTCCCAAACGATAATATATTTTTCCAGGGTTTCGAATAACTGTGTCGAAAGCATCGGCAGGGAATGGGCCAGTTCCACACTTTGCACAATCAACAGAGTGGACAACCAATAGGATCCTATTCCAAAGGACACCAAAAATAACAGATATGTAATCGTGACGGAGGGCATGCGCTTCATACCGAACATACGAATCAGCAGTTGAACGACAGGCTCAAGCAGAATCGCTGTAAGCAGCGCTAATACTAAAGGAATACCATGAAGAATCATGATTACTGAAGCTGCACCAAAAAGTAAAGGTAGAAGATATTTGCGAATAGACATAGACTTGTTTGTTTTCCCCTTTTATCCGTTATATCCCTATTCTACCCAAAATCGCCGATCATGGATATACAAGATGAGGATAAACAAGAAAAAAGTAATGCAAGATGTAGCATTACTTGATCATCACGATATGTAGCTCGATTGCTTTTGTTCACTTAGCACTTGATGGATACTGCTCCAGGACCGCTTCGCAAAACAAATCGGGAGACATTGGTCTTTAGCTTTCTGTTTAATGACTTTAGATAAGTTATGATTTACATAATCGGTAAGAACTAAGATTAGGTTTATTTTTTCAGGTATGTCCTTTTTTACTTCTTGAGGTTTTCTTCCCGTAATGTGGTGAATATCTCGAAACCCAATCTCCGATAGCTTCTCCTCAATATTCCCTAAGTGGTCTGCACCTACAATCATGAGTGACATCTGTATATCCTCCTATTATTATTGAGAACGATTTTCGTTATCTTTATAATAGCAGGTAATGATAATCGTTGTCAATTATATGGAGAAAAAAAGAACCGTTTTCATAGGTTCTTTTTTATCGGATTGCAGCTAGAAAGGATGGGCTCTAATTTATCCTCAAGTGCCTTCTCTAGATACGGAGTCACCTGTAAGAAGCGCTTGAACTCTAGATAGCTTGCAGCTATTGAACCTGCATCAGCCGCTTTACCTTTTACCGCGCGAATTAAAAGGTTTTTCGGAGTATGCTCCAGATCAATGAATTCAAGAATTTGCGTTTTATAGCCCATCAACTCCAATAGCGTAGCTCTAACGGAATCGGTCGCTAAAGCAGAGAATCTTTCTTTGATGATCCCATGCTTCAACATCGGATCAAGTATTTCGTTTTCTACTTGACCAAACATTTCATGCTGGCAGCAAGGAACAGATAAAATGACGTCAGCTCCCCAGCGAACGGCTTTTTCCAGAGCCGCATCGGTGGCTGTATCGCAAGCATGCAAGGTAACAACCATATCGACCTGCTCTACTTCGCTGTATTCAGCAATATCCCCCACTAAAAATCTCAGGTTTTCGTATTTCAGCTTTTCCACCAATTCATTGCAATGGCAGATTACATCTTCTTTAAGATCCAGACCCACGACCTGCAAATCCAAGCCCTCGATTTCACGCAAGTAATGGTACATGGCAAACGTCAAGTAAGATTTCCCGCAGCCAAAATCCAGGATTGTTAGCCTTCTTTGCTTATTCAGATGCGGTACAATATCACGGATCATCTCCAAAAAGCGATTAATCTGCCTGAACTTATCATACTTTTTGGCTAACACTTTTCCTTCGGCATTCATTACCCCTAGCTCAACTAAAAAAGGAATCTGAGTTCCCTCTTCCAGTAAATAGTTTTTCTTTCGGTTGTGACTAAGCTCTACTTTTTTAATCGAGGCGGGCTTCTTTAAGATGGTCACTTTAAACTTTTTACTGATGAGCACTTGATAATCCGCTTCCGCTGTATGGATCATGCCATGCTTAAATGTCTCCGAAAACAGCTCTTGCAGCTTTTGTTCCGTTTCCTCGCTGCTTACATTCTCATGAAGAACCTTCTTCTCATAATACAAGCTAAACTGATAAAAAAATTCCCCTTTAATTTCAACTGGTTTTACCACAACTTTTTGAATCCCATCGGGCTCCTTCTTTCTCACATTGCTTAAAACGGCCTGAAGAAGCCTTCGGGACTGGGTAATACCTGCGAGTAAGGACTGTAACTTTTCCATGATTCTTCTATGCTCCTCCGCTTATAAACCGCGCAACGGCTTCTACTGCAGCCTCTTCATCCTTTCCGGTGCCTTCAATGGTGATGTTATCCCCATTTTGCAGCCGCAAACTAATTAACCCTAAGACGCTTCGCAAATTGGCTTCCTTATAGAAAGCTCCCTCGTTCTTCTTGATGATCACCACAGACTCGAATTGCGCCAGAATTTGGCTTAACTCGATAATTGTATGATCTTCCGAAAGATTGACGACCGTTTTTATGACCTTCATCAGGACCTCCGCAGTTAAAAAAGATTTGGAATGACTAAAGACAGCCAAGGGATAAACAGAAGGATAAATAATCCAAAAACTAAGGCTAGGACAAAGGGGAATATCGCTTTCGCCACCCGTTCCATCGATAATCCGGAAATACCGGAAGCAACAAATAGATTGACGCCTAAAGGCGGCGTCATCATTCCAATTTCCGCCCCCACCACTAACAATATCCCAAAGTGAATCGGATCCACTCCAAGCCGGATCAGTACAGGCAAGAACAACGGCGCTAAAATGATGACAATCGATAACGTCTCCATAAAAGTTCCTACGAAAAGAACCAAAATGCTGACCAATACGAGAATAACATATTTATTGTTAGAAATCCCCATGATTCCTTCTGCCAGCATATTAGGTATCTGGTACATCGTAACTAGTTTGCCGAATGCGGTAGCTGTCCCCATAATGACCATAACCGTCCCTGTAATCATTGCGGAAGAAATAAGTGTTTTAGGTATTTGCTTCCAAGAAAGCTCGCGATAAACAAACAAACCGATGACGAATCCATACACAACGGCGATTACGGCCGACTCCGTCGGAGTAAAAATTCCAGAATAGATCCCCCCTAGGATGAGAACCGGCGCAAACAAAGCCCATTTTGCATCCCAAACCGCCCGAAAGAACCGTCCCAAATCAAACTTTTGGCCTGTTCCTTTATACCCTCGTTTTTTAGCTGTCCAATAAATATAAATCATCATGAGAAGTGCCAGTAAAAACCCTGGAACAAACCCGGCTAAAAACATATCTCCGATAGATACACCAGCCACAATGCCATAGATGATCATAGGAATGGATGGAGGAATGATAATCCCTAAGCCGCCGCCTGAACCCGCTACGGCAGCTGCAAAGTCTTTGCTGTACCCTCTTTGTACCATCGCTGGTATCATAATGGACCCTATTGCCGCAACCGTTGCCGGACTGGATCCGGAAATGGCGGCAAATAGCATACAAGCCAAAATGGTTACAATACCAAATCCGCCCGTGACATTTCCCATCATCTCTTGAGCGACATTAATGATCCTTTTTGATAATCCACCGGTTTCCATGAGTGCACCAGCTAAGATAAAATAAGGAACAGCCATTAAAGGAAAGGAATCCATCGCCGTAAACGATTGTTGCGCGATAAACGCGGCAGGGATTCCTCCAGCCCATAACGTAACCAAGGTAGCAATTCCAATGGAAAAGGCAATGGGTACACCTAGCAACAAACTCCCTATTAGTGTGAGGCCAAGAATAACAGGTGCTGACATGTTTTATCCCTCCTCAATGGCCTTGCGTAATTTTTCCTCGTCTGTCAATTCATCTTCCCCGCGGAAACGGGCAGCAATGCCTTGAACGACCCGAAAGGCTATCAATACATAACCCAATGGGATAATTAAATAAATTAGTCCCATAGGCAGTTGAACAGCCGGCGAAAGTTGCCCATGCCCCATAATCATTTGAGCTACCCCCCAGCCCAGATAAGCAACAACTAATGCATAGCCGATCCAGAGCAAGTCAGATACCAATCCAGCCCATTTGGCAATGCTTCTAGGCAAGAATTGGTCAATTAATTCTACACGGATATGACTCCTATGCTTGGTGCCCATCGCAGCTGAAAGATAGACCAGCCAAATGAACAGAAATCGCGATACTTCCTCCGTCCATCCTAAAGAAAGGTTGAATACAAATCGGGAAAGAACCTGCAGGAACGTCAGAATAACCATTGCGATAAATATAATCACGCAAAGGGATTCTTCAAAATTGCGATCAATTTTTTTTAGCAGGGACATCTTTACTTCCTCCCTTCATAGAGAAGCGGGAAACAGACGGTATGCCGTACTGTTCCCCTCCTTGTGCAACACACTATTTGCTTGCTTCATCAATCGCAGCTCTCACTTTATCGATGGTCTCTCTTCCGATCTTATCCGCAAATTCATCCAATACCGTATCTGTGATACCCTTCATTTCCGCACGGGCCTCATCTGTTACTTCCGTTACCGTCATACCTGCTTTCTTTAATTCCTCTAGGTATGCTGCATTCGCTTCACGGTTCAACCGGCGTTCTTCTTTTCCAGCCTCTAAGGCGGCGCGTTTCATAATTTCTTGCTGTTCTGGAGTAGATTCATCCCAGAATTTCTTACTTAATAAAAGTACGAATGGGCTATAGATATGCTGTGTCGTCGACATATGCTTTTGAACTTCCTGAAACTTTTGCAGATAAATCGTAGCTGTCGGGTTCTCTTGTCCGTCTACTGTTCCCTGCTGCATGGCTGTAAAAAGCTCACTAAAGGCCATTGGAGTCGGATTTGCCCCTAAAGCTTTAAAAGCAGCTAGGTGCAATTGGTTTTCCATCGTTCTAATTTTTAAATCTTTAAAATCAGCTGCAGAAGCCACAGCACGCTTGTTATTGGTCAGGTTGCGGAATCCATTTTCCCAATAGGTTAATCCGATCATGCCCTGGGCAGGCAGCTTGTCCAATAACTGCTGGGCGATCTCGCTTTCCAGCAGCACTTTATCTACTACCTCTTCGTTTGGAAATAAGAAAGGAATATCATAAACAGAAAAATCCGGAACAAAGTTGGCAATAGGTGCCGTCGAAGGACAGGTCATTTCTTGCGTACCTAATTGCAAGGCCTCCATCATCGTACGATCATCGCCCAATTGACCGCTATGATAGGTTTCTACCGTGATCGCCCCGTTGGTTTCTTTCTCTACGATTTCTTTAAATTTAAGAAGTCCTTTATATTGCGGATGCTGATCATTCAGTCCGATTCCTGCACGAATAATACGAGATTTTCCTGGTTCAGCAGGAGCGGCCTCTCCAGGCTGACCGGCTGGGGGTTCGGCTGTTTGACCTCCTCCGCCACACCCGATCAGGGTCATCGACATGATGGATGTAAGCAGAAAGCTAGTCACTAATTTTCTCATATTTGGTACGGTACCTCCTTTTTGATAAATTATTCAAAAGTGATAAGCATAGCTTGCCCCTGAAAAGGATTTACATGTAAGGAAAAGAATGAATGACTCAACCTAAACAGGGATCTTAGTAAAATTGTGGCTATCTAGTGGAATGGTCGGGGATAATGAAATCATGCAGCATTACAAATAGGAATTTAGGAGAGTATGAGGATGCATCTCATAGGATTAGATATTGGAACAACAAGTTCTAAAGCCGTAGTATTTGATTTGCAAGGGAAAGTCATCAGTGAGCACGGTGTGGAGTACCCTATTCTTACTCCTTATCCATCCTGGGCAGAACAGGATCCAGATGTAATCCTATTGGGTGCCCAAGAGGCGGTTCGGATGGCCGTTGAGAAATCAAAAGCAAATCATTTCTTGGGTTTGGGAATCAGTTCAGCTATGCACTCGCTTCTTCTGGTGGATAAAGACGATAAGCCACTGACTCGAACGATTATTTGGGCAGATAATCGGAGTCACCATCAAGCGGAACATTTACGCATGAATAATGGAAAGGATATTTACCTTAGAACAGGCACTCCGATCCACCCCATGTCTCCCTTATGCAAGCTATTGTGGTTTAAGGAAGAGCAGCCAAGCTTATTTGCCCAAGCCCAAAAGTTTATTTCCATTAAGGAATATCTGCTCTTTCGCTGGTTTGGCGAATATGTGACCGATTACTCCGTTGCCTCTGCGACAGGCATGTTTAACTTGGAACAATTGGACTATGATCAAGATGTACTCGATCTTCTAGGACTTCAACGCGATCAACTTCCAGACCTTGTCCCTACGACACACATCCTCCACGGGATAGATTTACGGTATGCTCAAGCTATGGGCATTCCTAACGATCTGCCTTTCGTTATAGGAGGAAGTGATGGCTGTCTAGCCAATCTTGGTATCGGAGCCATAAAGAAGGGGGATGTCGCCATTACGATTGGGACAAGCGGAGCAATACGGACCGTGGTTCCGACCCCACTCACGGATCCTTCACAACGCACCTTTTGTTATGCTCTGGCCGATGACCATTGGGTCATCGGAGGGCCAACAAATAATGGCGGAATTATGATGCGCTGGTTCCGTGATCAGCTTGCTCAAGGAAGTTCTTACGAGCAATTGACCTCAGAAGCCGAGCTCGCAGGACCTGGAAGCGCTGGATTATTATGTCTCCCCTTCTTGTCTGGAGAACGGGCACCGATATGGAATGCAGATGCCCGAGGTTGTTTCTTCGGCATGTCCCTGCATCACCAAAGGGCCCATTTTGCTCGAGCAGCGATGGAAGGGGTTATTTTTAGTGTATATAGTGTGGGAATCGCACTAAAAGAATTAGCGGGGGAATTTCACAGTGTGCGTGCTTCAGGAGGGTTTGTGCAATCTCCCCTGTGGTGTCAAATCCTTGCAGATGTATTTGATACAGAGGTTATCATTCCCGAGAGCCATCAAAGCTCGAGCTGGGGAGCTGGTGTTCTTGTCATGCATGCACTGGGAAAAATCGACCGGCTCGATGCCTATCAGGATCATTTTTCTATAGGAAGGAGATATACTCCGGATTTCCACAATCATCAAACCTACCAAGAATTATTTTCAATTTATCAAGGGGTATATAACGCTTTAAAAGATTCTTTTTGGAAGATCGCGGATTATCAAAGAAGGCTATAAGTTATTCACTCATAGCCTTCTTTGTCTGAATTATTTCGTCCACTGTGTATGGAAGGTTCCTTCTTTATCAATACGCTGGTACGTATGGGCTCCGAAGTAATCCCGCTGAGCTTGAAGCAGATTGGCCGGCAATGTTTCTGTCCGGTAACTGTCAAAATAGGCTAAGGCACTTGTAAAGGCAGGAACCGGTACGCCATGGGCAATCGCGACGCTGACGACTTGTCTCCATGCATCCTGATAGGTCTCCACAATATCCTGGAAATAAGGATCAAGAAGTAAATTCTTAACCTCTGGATTACGGTCATAGGCATTTTTGATATTTTGCAGGAACTGGGCTCGGATAATGCAGCCTCCTCTAAAGATCATAGCGATGTTGCCGTAGTTCAGGTTCCAATTGTATTCTTCCGATGCCGCTCTCATCTGTGCGAAGCCTTGGGCGTAAGAGCAAATCTTACTAGCATAAAGCGCTTTTCGAACAGCTTCAATAAATTCATCCCGGTCGATCGACATACCAGGAGATGCAGGTCCTCGCAAGATCTTGCTGGCCGATACCCGCTCTTCCTTCATAGCCGAGAGAAAACGGGCGAAGACCGATTCGGTAATGATCGATAAGGGAACGCCCAAATCGAGCGAACTTTGGCTGGTCCATTTTCCTGTTCCTTTTTGTCCTGCTGTATCCAGGATCAGATCCACCATAGGTTTTCCCGTTTCCGGGTCCATCTTGGTAAAGATGTCTGCTGTTATTTCGATAAGGTAGCTGTCAAGCTCGCCTTTATTCCACTCTGCAAACACTTCATGGAATTCTTGAGCACTCAAATTAAGCGTATGCTTCAAGAGGTGGTAAGCCTCACAAATCAATTGCATATCTCCGTATTCTATACCGTTATGTACCATCTTTACGTAATGCCCTGCCCCATCGGGACCAATATAAGTACAACAAGGGTCATCCCCAACTTTTGCCGAAATCGCGGTTAGGATGGACTCAACCAGCCTGTAGGCATCCTCTTGTCCACCCGGCATGATGGCTGGCCCTTTAAGCGCCCCTTCTTCTCCGCCGGAAACCCCTGCTCCAATAAAACGGATGCCTTGAGCTTCCAACTCTTTATTCCTGCGCAAGGTATCCGGAAAGTAGGCATTTCCGCCATCGATCAAGATATCGCCTTTATCCAACAGCGGCATTAGCTGCTCGATCGTATCATCTGTTGGTTTGCCCGCTTTGACCATGATTAATATTTTTCGAGGAGTTTCCAGCGATTCTACGAATTCTTCGATAGAGTAGGTCCCGACGAGATTCTTTCCCTCTGCCTCCCGCAAAATTTCCTCGGTCTTTTCTGATGAACGGTTATAAACTGAAACAGTGAACCCGCGGCTCTCAATATTGAGTGCCAAGTTCTTACCCATGACAGCGAGACCGATGACCCCGATTTGCTGTTTTGACATTTGATTTTCCGCCTTCCGTGAAGTGAATTTTAGATCTATTATACAAATTTTAGATTACCATAGAAGTTCACTTTAGGTTATGCTTAATACTAAAATTTTCTATATCCCCTTCTATAATTCCACTAATTCCTTTGGATAACTCGTCAAGACTTCCGCTTTTCCATCTTCTCCTATAAAGACATTGTCTTCTATCCGCACTCCACCAACACCAGGAACATACACACCAGGTTCAATCGTAAACAAAAACCCAGTCTTCATAACCGTTTCATTCTGAGCATGAATCGAAGGGGCTTCATGAACATCCAACCCTAGTCCATGACCCACCCGATGAATAAAGTATGGTCCATATCCAGCCGATTCAATGTGCGTCCTGGCTGCTCGGTCCACTTGTCCGATCGGCTTCCCTGCCTCAACCGCTTCAATCCCTCTTTGGTTCCCCGCTCGGACCGCTTCATAAATCTTTTTCTGCTCTTCTGTCGCTTCTCCTACCACAAACGTTCGGGTAATATCCGAGCAATAGCCACCAATAAACACGCCTAAATCAAATAATAGGAAATCCCCCGTCTGGATCTTCCTTTGTCCAGGTCGTCCGTGTGGAAGGGCGGATTGCGGGCCAGATAATACCGTGGTAGTAAACGCAGGGCGCTCCGCCCCTAACACCTTCATTTGGTACTCCATCTCTGCAGCAATTTCCACCTCAGTAATGCCAGGTAACACTTTGGAAGCCCCATGATGTAATACTTTTTCTGCTATCTCAATTGCTCGGCGCACAATTTGTATGTCTTCTGGAGACTTAATCAAGCGCATCTCCATTACGAACTCTTCCACATCTACTAAAGCAGCATCCGGAAAGCTATCCTTCAAGTGATCTGCCTGGAATAAGCTCACCTTTCTCTTTTCTAAACCAAGTCTTGCAATGGAACGACCTACCCAATCCTTCAAGATCAAGTAAGGCTGATCCGTATCCGCAACCGGAATAATCCCATCCACTCCTGTGGCCACTGCAGCGCTCTCCAAATCGAGAGAAGGGACAAAAAGTTGAACAAGTCCTTTTTGCCCATCAAAAACAAGGGCCATAAATCTTTCATGGGGATCAGAAAAAAATCCTGTTAAATAGTAAATGTTAATCGGCGAAGTAATCATCACTGCATCTAGCTTCTGTTCTCCCAAATAGGAAAGAACCCGTTTGATTCGTTGGTCATAAACGTTTGCCATGCTAGCCACCCTCTCTGCCAAAAAAGGAATGTCCATAAGACACTCCTTTTTATTATTAACCTATTTTACTTCCCCATCTTAAACGAACTTTTCAAAGAAACAATGCGGTTAAAGACTAGTTTTTCTGCCGTAGTGTATTTTGGATCTACATTAAAGTAACCATGGCGGAAAAATTGAAACTTATCCTGGGCTTTCGCATCAGACATGTTAGATTCCACAAATCCCTCCAACACCTCTAATGAATTCGGATTAATATGATCGAGGAAGGTATTCCCCTCTTCCTGCTTATCATCTTGGATCAACGGCTCATATAACCTGAATTCTGCAGGAATGGCATGCTTCGCCTCTACCCAATGG
This sequence comes from Ammoniphilus soli, assembly GCF_040813775.1. Lineage (NCBI taxonomy): Bacteria > Bacillati > Bacillota > Bacilli > Caryophanales > Paenibacillaceae > Ammoniphilus > Ammoniphilus soli. The sequence goes on along the minus strand of NZ_JBEGDL010000014.1, from coordinate 39,864 downwards.
ATTGTACCTTTTACCTTTCTTCCGGTAAAACCGCTGCCGCTCTTAGTCTCCGGATCGTAGGTGCAACGGATCTCCAAAATTTGGCCTTGATCATCCTTAATCACTTCATTGCACTTAATGAAATAAGCATGCTTCAAGCGGACTTCATTCCCCGGAAAAAGACGGAAGTATCCTTTTGGAGGCTCTTCCATAAAATCATCCTGCTCAATATAAATTTCTCTGGAAAATGGAATCTGGCGATGGCCCATGTCAGGGTTTTCCGGATTATTCTCCGCGTCCAGCATCTCCACCTGATCTTCCGGATAGTTTGTAATAACAACCTTTAACGGACGAATTACGCCCATCGTTCTCAAGGCTTTCAGCTTCAAATCTTCACGAATAAAATGCTCAAGCATTTGCTCATCGACCACACTGAAGCTTCTGGCTACTCCAATTTCCAGGCAAAAGTTACGAATCGCTTCGGGCGTATATCCCTTTCTCCTTAAACCGGAAATGGTTGGCATGCGCGGATCATCCCATCCATCAACAACCTTTTCATCGACCAGCTGCTTCAGCTTTCGTTTGCTCATCACCGTATTGGTTAAATTCAATCTCGCAAACTCAATTTGCTTAGGCTTGCTCTCTGTTTCGCACTCTTCAATAACCCAGTTATATAATGGACGGTGGTCCTCAAACTCCAGGGTACAAATGGAATGGGTCACACCTTCAATAGCATCCTCCAAAGGATGGGCAAAATCATACATCGGGTAAATACACCATTGATCCCCTGTATTATGATGGGTCGTATGAGCAATACGATATAACACCGGATCTCTGAGGTTGATATTAGGAGAGGACATATCAATCTTGGCACGAAGGACCTTTTCCCCGTCTTTAAACTCACCCTTGCGCATTCTTTCAAATAAATCCAAGTTCTCTTCTACACTACGGTTGCGGAAAGGGCTTTCCTTCCCCGGCTGTGTTAACGTTCCGCGGTAGGAACGGATCTCCTCTGCCGAAAGATCGTCAACATAGGCCTTCCCCTTCTTAATTAAGAGCACGGCACGATTGTACATTTCTTCAAAATAATCGGAAGCAAAAAAGAGCCCGTCCCACTCATATCCAAGCCAAGACACGTCTTCTTTGATTGAATCCACAAATTCCTGGTCTTCTTTTAATGGGTTGGTATCATCAAAACGAAGATTAGTCTTTCCCTTAAACTCATCCGCCAATTCAAAATTCAGCACGATGGATTTGGCATGTCCAATATGTAAATAACCGTTAGGCTCTGGAGGAAAGCGTGTAATGATTTGATCATATTTATCGTTTTGCAGATCCTCAATTACAATATTCTTAATAAAATTAGAGGAACCTTGTTTATTCTCCATACGACTCCTACCTTTCTAAATCTAATCAATCCTTCCGATTTACTGACAGTTACTTGTATTTATATCATAAAAAAGTCAATATAGCTATGCATTGTAAAATAAATCCACATAGTTGCGTAACATCATCGAACACCTTTTATTTTAGCCAACAGAAGCAGAGAAGAAGGGACCATTGTAAAGACATTTTCAATTCCAGAGATCTCCTACCTAACGGCCTCTTTTCCTTTTTGATGCCAGAGCAGACCTCGAATGATTTTTCTGATCGAATGATTTCTGATTCACCTGAGGCTGTTCAATCACCTTTCGTTTTAACGTTTGTCTTATCCCTTTTTCGATCATATCCAAGTATCCACGGTCTTTGGGAGCCACTAGGGTAAGAGCTAGCCCTTTTCCTCCAGCGCGCCCCGTTCTCCCAATCCGGTGTATATAGCTCTCTACATCAATAGGGATATCATAGTTAACGACTAGTGTCACTCCTTCTACATCCAGCCCTCGTGCAGCCACATCCGTCGCGACTAAAAGCTGAATTTCAGCTTGTCTAAAACGTTCCATCACCTCTTCTCGTTTCGCTTGAGAGAGGTCACCGTGAAGTTCGTCTGAAGCATAGCCAAATCCTTGCAAGGCCTCATTTAATTTGCTTGCCCTTCGTTTCGTACGGCAAAAGATAACTGCCAAGTACGGACGATACTGATCAATAATCTGCTTCAGTGTAGCCTGCTTGGCCCGATCGGTCGTCTCAATCACAACCTGTTTAATTTGCTCCAAGGTGATTTGAGTTTTCTTTATGCGAATATCTTGGGGATGGTTCATGTATTGAGCAGCCAAATCACGGATCGGTTTTGGCATGGTCGCCGAAAAAAGCATGGTTTGCCTATCGGGAGAAGTTGCTTTAATGATCTCTTCTACCTCTGTTAAGAAACCCAGATGCAGCATTTGGTCAGCTTCATCAAGGACCAGCATGGAAACATCGGAAAGCTGGATAGTCCCCCTGCGCATGTGATCTAATAATCTGCCAGGGGTAGCAATCACAATGTGTGTTGCTCCTTCCAGCTTGTGAATTTGTTGATCTACGTCTTGTCCCCCGTATACTGCTAACACTTGAATATCATGTAAACCTGAAGTCATTTTTTTTACTTCAGTCGTGACCTGAAGAGCTAATTCTCGTGTCGGGGTGAGAATCAAGGCTTGCACCTGGGATAGCTCCGGATTGATCCTTTCCAATACAGGAAGCACGAAAGCCATTGTCTTTCCCGTGCCTGTTTGAGCCTGTGCGATGGCATCCTTTCCTTCGAGCAAGACGGGTATTACCTTCTCTTGCACGGGAGTCGGCTGATGAAGACCATTGGACTGAAGTATTTCAGTTATCCTTTGTCGTATACCTAAATCTAGAAATCCTGGCAATTCAAACACCCCATTTTTCATTTCTTACAAACAGCCATGCCAATAAAGTAACGTACGCCATCCCTAGGTTTCTCAAATGTAACGCCTCGCTGATAATAAATTTCCACATCAGAAAAACGGGTAAATAGATCTTCAAACTCCTCAGGCGTAAACTGATGAAAATGATAGGGCTCATTCGTCGGCATTCCTCTGCCTCTTCCAAAAGGACTGGATAAGACAAGAGTTCCCCCCGGCTTTAGCATCTGATACAGATGATCCATAAAGATCTGATCCTCTTTCACATGCTCAATCGTTTCAAAGCTCAAAATCACATCAAATTCACCAAGCTGCCCCGGGAGATGAGGATCTAACACATCTCCTTTGACGTAAGTCACCTTCTGATGGTTGTACTCCCGATTTGCGTAATATAGAGTTTCTTCATCAATATCTACACCGATAACTTCTGTAATTTCGCGTTTCCGCTCCTTAGCCACCATATGACAGCCATATCCTGTTCCGCAAGCAATATCTAACACCCGACCATAAATGTATGGCGTAGCAAAATAATATCTCGCTATATGCTCTAAGAGCATGCCATTGGTCGGCTTAAGCAACTTAGGGATAATCCGTTCTCCGGTCCATTCCACTGACACATCACCATTTTTTCATTATGATCTTTTTCATTTTACATCATTTCCTTACCTCATCCAAAAAACAGGAATATGCACTAACCATATCTTTTGAAGAATAGAAGGAAGGCTGACTGGGAAAGTATAGGACTACTTAAATTTTTATTGGTTGGAGGCATATACATGAAATTTAAAGTTGAGCTCATGGATTATTATGATCGCATTGAAGGCGAAGATATTTCAGGCTACCATGCCTATGTCGTTGATGAGAACAACCAGAAATGGAGGTATGGCTATCACCGCCAACCGCGCCAGAGCATTGACGATTTTCTAGACGAAGTAGAGAATGCCTTTCGGTATCATCGGGAAGAGGATTTTAGATATTATGAGGATTAATCAAGGGGCATGGGTACCCCTGCCTCTTTCAATTGTTTTTGCCTGCCAAATTTTAAACCTATTTTCATAGATTAATAGACAAATACCGTTACCTCTGTATTCATCTTTTCATAGAAATGAGTACAAACCTCTTTTCATAGAAAAGAAGAAAGGGAGATGGTAGATGTTTGGTTTTTCCATGATTCAAATGGTCCGGCGCCATAGCAAGAAAATGGATTTTACCCTGCGGCAAAACCTGATGAACTTATACCGACCGTTCCGATGGACCCCTTGTTTTCTTCATGGAATGTTTGAAAACACACTAAAGAGCCTACGGTCTTTTCCCGTCATTGTAGAATTTGAAAATCACGAGTGCTTTGAGGAAGGGCTATCAAGCCTTCAGAAGGTTTCCAATAAGTATGCCAATTGTAAAATGAAACAGCACTTCTCAAGCGTTAACTGCTGTTCAGCTCACCTGACCCCTCGTGGATTGGAGGATCTGCTCGATAATTGCGGGCATATTCGCAAGATCCATATGGATCGTGAAGTTCGTGCTCTACTCAACGTCGCTAAACCCTCCATTTTGGCTGATCATGCTGAAGTTGTAAATCAAGCTGGTGAGCCACTTACAGGAAAAGGGATTACCATAGCCATTATAGATACTGGAATTCACCCGCATGAAGATCTAGGAGAACGAATTATCGATTTCGTTGATCTCGTAGGGTCAAATGACACTGCATATGATGACAATGGCCATGGAACCCACTGTGCTGGCGATGCCGCAGCTGCAGGGAAATATGCCGGTCCGGCTCCTTCCGCCAAATTAGTTGGGGTTAAGGTTTTGGATAAGCTGGGTTCCGGGTCCCTTTCTACCGTTATGAACGGCGTTCAATGGTGCATTGATAATAATAAAAACCCTAAGAGGACCTATACGATTGACATCATTTCCATGTCGCTGGGTAGCACACCAGACCGTCCAGCCAAAGATGATCCTATGGTGCAAATCGTTGAAAAGGCCTGGAGCGAGGGAATCGTCGTTTGTGTAGCAGCCGGAAACTCGGGGGATGATCCGCAGACTATTTCAAGCCCAGGCAACAGCCCGGTTGTCATTACTGTAGGAGCAATGGATGACAAGGATACTATCCCGTCAAGTGAAGATGATTATGATGATGAAGTAGCAAGCTTCTCTAGCAGAGGTCCAACGCGCTTCGATAACTTTCCTAAACCTGATATTTTAGCCCCAGGCCTCAATATTATTTCATTAAGAGCCCCGAATTCTTATCTCGATAAGCTTCAAAAATCCAGCAGAGTAGAAGAGCTTTACTTTGAACTCTCGGGTACATCCATGGCTACACCCATTTGTGCCGGCGTTGTAGCTCAACTTCTGGAATTGAATCCGAATTTATCTCCAGATCAGGTGAAGGAAAAATTGAGGTTAGGAGCAAAACCTTGGGGAGATCGGGACAAGAATGTTTATGGAGCAGGTTATTTAGACGTGAAAAGATCAGTAGAATTAGTAAAAGAGTTAGGTCAGCCTTCTTCCTAGCACAAAAAAAGTGTAGAGAAATCAACTCGATTCTCTACACTTTTGATTTTCAGTACTCACCTTGGCTAACACACAATAATAACAAGCATTACTTAGCATTCCTTTTTCATCACATAAAGTTAAAGCCAGGATTCAATATCATCATCATCAATTAGATCATCGGCCACGGGCTTGCTTGTGATTTTCTGATTAGAAACGGGTAATTCAATTTTGGATACTCTTGCTGGTTTTTCCACCGTTGCCGCTATCTCTTTATTACTGAATGAAACCATTACATCTGCCTTTCTAGCAGGAATAGATGCTGGAACAGATGGCATCACTCTCTCGGATGGGATATGGTTTTGTAAATTGCGAATCCCATTAACAGACACTTCATTTTCGATCAGATAACGAATGGAATCCATTAGGTTTGTCTGACAGTTAATCCACTCTATAATATTAGGGGATTCATTTTTTTTTGTTTTTAAGCTGATGTTGTCACCAGGTTTTTTAGGTTTCTTCATAATGCTGTCCCCCTTCTTGCCGTCTTGCCTCACTTACAAGGAACGTAGAATTTTCTATATGGCTTGTTTTGCTCTTTCTTTTAAAGCTTCATAGATTTTTCCACGAACAAAGGCATCTAATCCTTTAGCATTCATGGTTACCGCATATTGAGCAGGAATGTACAAAAGTTTTATTTCACGTTCATCGCATAACTCTTTTAGCATTGGGAAGAGAATGGATCGCATCAAAATACTCCCTCCGCCATAAACACAAATCACATCAATTTCGTTTCTTGCCTTCGTTAATTGTTTTCTAATGTTATTTAAAATTTGTTTAGACTGTCCCTCAAGCGGTCTTCTAAGCGTTTTAATGGCCTTGGAGTGATACTTATGGCTTGGATTTTTAATCACGTCGCTATAAAATTGTCTCGGACTATCCGGAAGATGAATCAATCGATTAAATTCATCCAATGCTTCTTCAATCGCGTATCCAGCTCCATGATTGCTTCCATGGACAAAGGGACGAAGCAGCTTATTCCCTTCCGTAATTGGGTACTCCGTTGAGCCATCTCCAATATCGGTATGCAGGATTCTTTTATCTTTGAAATAACTGCCATTAAAATTATCCGGTAGATCATTCATTTCGATAAACTCTCTAAAAATATCTCCTTCTCTCCAATTCCCTTCTTCATCTTTTTGAAGAGCAAAGGTTACTGGAGTCGCTTCAGGAACTACCTTTGTAAACTCAAATATTACTTTAACGGTTACACGCTGTTTTCCAAGATGGACAGTCACATAATGAGGGGCCGCCATAAATCTTTTTTCGAATTTAGAAGATGATTCATCGGTGTGTTGTGTGATCGGCAGGGCTGTAGCCATATCTACTTGTACTTCTATACTTTCTGGAATTCCCTTTTCTTCTTCAAAAGCCTTTTGTACGGCAACGGCTGCAATATGAGCTAGCGTGTTAATAATAGGCAAGTCCACATCATGCTTAAAATCAATACCGACTTGCAGGGTATCCAGCAGCTCACCGCTTTCTAGCGCATACTTTCCTATGTAGTACATGCCAGGTCGCGCAGAGGGAGAATCAATGGTCACAATAAGCTGATCCTGAAGGTTCTTCACGATACTTTCCGGTGATTGTTCTTCACTCCATGGAAGTCCGTCTACAGCACAGTTGACGTTAGGTTGTTGAATGAGCCTTCCATCAATGAAAATATCATGCTCACTATTACCATTATCATTTCCTACTAAAAAGTGAAATTGCATATCAAATTCCTCCTTTTGTTCTTTAGCCCATAATCATTTGAGGTTAACATGAAAATAACACCGGTAATACCGAGTGTCATCTAGTAATGTGGGATATTACTTCAACTACTTATTCTACTAGGACAGCTGTTTTTCCTGCTAAAATTCTTCTTTTCATTCTTTTGGCATATATGTGGCTAAAATCCTAAGCTGTTTGTAGTTCCCTACAAGATCTCCGAATTCAACACTTAAATCTCATCTCTTGAGTACATAAACCTGTAAACTACTATTGTCGTAAAACGTCGAAGAAAAAACCCAATACTACCCACCTTTTTCGCAAAATAATAGTAACTATTGTAACGATAATTCCATTATTAGGTGGTCCATGATGAGGGCAAACTCAGCTTTCTTTTCGATACTCATGCCTGGCGTCGGTCAAATGTATGATAGCCAAATACTCATCAGCCATCTCGTTTCTTATTGCAGGATTTATTGGAGAATTAGCTACGATCTTTGCTCCCCATTGGCCCATTCCAACTTTGACCATCGGTTTGTCCATGCACATTCCCATGATTTTCGCAATCATTATTTATAGATAGTCTTCATCAAAAAGAAATGCAGAGAAGCCAACTTTAGTTCGTTAATTTCATTAACAAAATAAAAGTATCACTTAGTATTACTAAGAAACACTAAGTGATGCTTTTATTTTTAATGTATAGATGGACATAATGCACGTTAGTCCTAGTAAGCAGGACTCCAATATGACAAAGTAAAGGAAGAACTCAAAGGAAAAATTAGCGTTAGAGTGAAGAATTAGCTGCTCTTACAGAGGAAACAAGCGCATTGATCCTACAAGTTAACTCCAATGTTCATGAGATGAGCCAAGCGATCCAATATAGTGCAGATATTTCAAGAGGAAAGCAAGACTTAGCAAATAGCGGCCAAAGCTTGGTAGAAGAACTAGAATCTCAGATTGGATCTATTTATCGCAGCACATACTCAGCATTACCTTTATCCTCCTCGATCTTTGCTCTTTCAAACACCTAGAATTCAATGGCCTTTATTAGCTATACAGTAACTGATAATATATACATACCTACAAATTTACATCAAGCATACCCATTCAACCATAAGGGGGCACTAAATGGACATCATTATCTTTGGCGGGTCCGGTTTTGTTGGGCAACACTTGGCTAAATATCTAGAAAATAAAGGACACCAGGTTTGGATTGCGTCAAGAAAAGAGCAACAGGTTCGTTTTGGGAAAAATGTAATGTATACCCCTGAGCAAATTTTATCCCTCTTCGAAAATATGAATAATGAGTACTCCGTCATAAACTTAGCAGGTCAATCGATTAATTCAGGCAGATGGACAGCCGAGCGAAAAAGGGAAATACTTCAGTCCAGGGTAAATTTAACGCAGTACATAGTAAAAGCAATTATAGAAGTGAACAGGAAACCATTAAGTCTTATTAACGCTTCAGCGATCGGGTTCTATGGCTATTCAGATGAGGTAAGCTTCACCGAACAAGATAAAAAGGGAAAAGGATTTTTAGCCGATGTCACACAACAATGGGAAGAAACAGCCAACCAAGCAAAAGATGATACCCGGGTTGTCCTTGCCCGCTTGGGAGTGGTATTAGGGCGAGATGGAGGTGCCCTGCCTCGAATGATTCTCCCTTACACATTTTTTGTAGGAGGAAAAGTCGGTACAGGGAATCAATGGTTGTCATGGGTGCATATCGAAGATGTATGCCGAATTTTGCATTTCTGTATCGAACAGGATACTATCAGCGGACCAGTCAATGTAACCTCCCCTGCCCCCGAACGTATGGATAGGTTTGGTCAGGTGCTTGGGCATGTCATGCAAAAACCGCATTGGATCCCCGTCCCTTCGTTCATGTTAAGACTACTGTTAGGAGAAATGTCGGAAATCGTTTTACAGGGACATCCAGTACTCCCCGAGAAAATGCTCAGTAACGGATATTCGTACAAGCACCCTACACTCTCTTCGGCTCTGAAGGATTTACTAAAATGAAATAAAAAGTCTTACTGGACAATATTCAAGTGTACTTATACCTTTTTAACAAATTCGGATTTTAATTTCATAGCTCCAAAACCATCAATTTTGCAATCAATATCATGATCCCCATCAACTAAACGTATATTTTTAACTTTGGTACCTACTTTTAGAACCGAGGAGCTTCCTTTCACTTTAAGATCTTTGATTATTGTCACAGTATCACCATCGTTTAAAACATGACCATTGGCATCTTTGATAATTTTTTGATCTTCTTTGATTTCTTTTTCTAATTCTAAAGTCCATTCATGAGCACATTCTGGGCAAACCAAAAAACTCCCATCCTCATAAGTATATTCAGAATTACATTTTGGGCAATTTGGCAAATTAGACAAATTGAAATACCTCCACACGTTTTTTAGTTACTCTTTTCATTTCATATTAATAGTCTCATTTATTATAGTAAGATTCAACCATACCGCAATATATTAATTTCAAAAGTCATCCTAATTCAAGTTTGTAATATCAGTTAAAAGCATGGGGCTTAAACTACCCCATGCTTATTTTTAATTAATAAACAGCTTCGGAAAAATTAAATGTTAAATAATCGACAAATTTTATTTATTCATTTGAGCAAGGAAATCACCAAGGAGATCTTCCAGGTCTTCTGCCTTCTCCTCTTCTAGAGGCGACGTTTGAACTTTCTTTGCTGTTTCCCAGTTAAAATCATCTAAATCATCATCCTCAATGCGATTTATTGTGTATTGTTCTAGAGGTTCACTTTCCTCACTTATAGTTGATGAATCATCAATCAACTCCCTATCGGTTTTTAATTCTTTACTAAAAGCTGTTTCTCCCTGTAGATAAAGGGCTTCCTCTATTTCCAACGCACTGCTGTTTAGAGATGCAAAAAGCGAAGATGTACGGACAGGATTAGTGAGTAGCTGATAGACAATACTCCCTAACAGGGCCTCAGAATGTTCATGTTTTAACCAATCCCGTTGTGCTTTGCTTAGCCCTTTCGGAAGGGGAATGGTAATGGTTTCACGATGTTTTGATATGGAGCCGCTTACTCCACTCATCACAAATTCCGCAATTTTACTGGAGAAATTTCTTCTTTCCGTGTTCTTTAACTGTTGCAAATACTTCAAAATGTGGTCAGGCGTATCAGAAGGAATCCGAAACGTAATAGGCTGTCCTCTCTTCATTCCTCTTTCCGTCATGATATCACCCTATTTGGATTTTGCTGTTTTTTGTTCTTCACTTAGCGTCTCTTTTTGATTTTTTCTGGAAAAATCAGCAATTAATTTATAATAGGCGTTGGCCATCATCCAGATACTTTCTTTTTCATCCTCAAAGAAATCAATATTATAACCGTCTAAGTTGTTATTTAGTGTCTTCAGGTAATCTTTTAAGATGATGGCCCCTCCTCCGACGAAGTAACCAATTTCTGTTTGGGAGTTTTTTTGCCACACATTTCGTAGATGGCGATATTGCTTTTTCGCTAATTCTAAAAGAATTCGATCTACAATGTCATGAACGCTTGTCCGGCTCCCTTTTACCATAATATGATTTCGATCATTTTTCTTCGTAATAATTTCGACAACATCCCGACGGCTATCTAACTCGACCCCATGTTTTGAACGGATCTCTTCTCGAATGGCTTCAAGAGACTCCGAAACTCCTAAATTGAATCCCTGTGCTTTATCATCATCAACCTTGCGATTTTTGATTACAGCTATATCTGTTGAAAGACCGCCAATATCTTGAATAATAATCTTTTTATCTATTAGATCTTTATTAATGATGTTTAAATTATTGTCCATTACAAGATTAATATATGCAGCAAATCCTTCTGGATAAACTTTAACCTCTTCAAACTTAATATTTACTTTTATGCCTTGATATTTAGGAGTTACTAAAAATTCAATATGATGAACTGAGCTAAGTAAGCTGGAGCGATAAGCCACATCCTTACCTTCTTTTACTTCTCTAAGCGGCAGCCCTGTTCCTAAAATATAGGTAGCATCAACCACATTATTAGTGCGCTTAAAAATCTGTTTATTTTCTTCACGAACTGCATCCAAAGCTAGGGCGGTAAGCAACATGACGATCGTTTGATCTTCTTCAGACTTACAGCTGCCAGGGTCTAATTCGGTTGAATTGGTGCTTTTTGTTGCTAATTGCCCTACACGGTAAATAATATTATTGTACTTTAAAGTAGGAGAGTGTAAACGAACATGAATACCTTCGATTGGATCTTGATTATCTAATTCCTCTATTCCAATCACCGGACGGTCTGCTACATCTCTAGCAATAACATTAGGAATATTAATTTCAGCTTCCATTTTTCCAAAGATAGCTTTAAGGGAGTCATTTCCTACATCAACAGCAGCTAGTCGAGTATTAGTCAACGAAACCATTCCTTTCACTTTGGTAATTTTAGTAAAAGGTTATCTAAGATTTATAGTTTCGTCAATCAGACTTTTGCATCTAATTTGAAAAATAAAAATTGTGTACATGTTCGTATATTTGCACACAATAACGTAAACATATTATGAATAAAGGATGTGTACAGCTTTGTATACATGCACACGTCCATGTACACAAAAAGTATACTTTTTGTGTACATGAAAACATATCTGTATACAGTCCTTAAACCTTTTCATTTTACTTTTAACATCTAAAATACCGGGTTAACTTCATTTATTTATCTCTACGATATAGATCCCGACTCTTGTAACCATCCCCAAGAATCATTTTCATTTCTTCGCGCCGTTTTGCTCTTGTCTCCTCCTGTTTTGCACTATACACATAACGAGCCCAATCTTTGCGGTATCCAGGAGTGAGTGATTGGTAGAAGGCAAGTAATTCTGGAGTGTCTTGCAAATCTTTTTCTACATCTGGAATTAACGCTATATAATCATCTACACATTGACTTGCTTTATTGGATGTTTGATTTCTATTCTGAGAATCTTCTTTAAGACCGACAACCGTAAAAACATCATCTAATCCTACCATTCGGGCAAATTTTATGTTACTTGTTCCAACATAACCATCCTCACCTGCACCTATCCCCTTTAATAGCTCATCGCGATGAATAAACGTGGAATAAACTTTATTCCCCTTTTTGGGATAAGCCAAATAAATATAGCCGTTTTTATTTAGATAATTTTTTTCGATTACCTTATCTATAAGTCCTTTTAAAGATTCCATATCTAAAACAAAAGCAAAAATGAGATCATATGAACTATCGGTGTTTATAACTGTCTCATAATGCGCAAGCTCTGCAAAATAGTCTACACCTTCTGGTATATTCAAAACCGCTACTTTTTTATATTTTTGTAAGTTTAGCTTCTCTACTATTGTTTTAGCCATACTATCCACCTCTATTTTGATTTGACTAAAATGGTTATTAATCTTTGGTAATTTGTCCAATCAAAAAAAACACCCCCGAATATATTAAATTATCCAAACTGAAGGGGGGTGTTACTATGAAAAAAGCAAGAACACGTGGCCATGGTAATGGAAATGGAAATGGCAAATGGAACTTGTGCTGTTATTGTGACGATCACGGTAGGGGGCGTTGTAGATGTAGAAGACACAACTGCCGTCGTCACGAAACTCATTGGGGTAAGTGCCCTCACGATCAATGGTGTAAAAACAATGACGATAACAACAACAACCACTAATAAATATGAGCTACTGTTGCTTACCTCACGGTAAGCATTTTTTTATGAAGCAGATTGGAGCACCCGATGATTGATACACCCCAGATCGGGTGTTTCTCTTAAAGAAGACTTTGTGCTTACTTATGATACGGTTCTCCCCTATTAATCTTAAACCCGCGATAAATCTGTTCCAATAGAATCATCCGAACCAATTGGTGGGGAAAGGTCATTTTAGAGAGGGAAATATGCTGATTGGCTCGCTGCATAACGGCATGGGATAAGCCGAGAGAGCCTCCGATAATAAAGGCGATGGAGCTTTTACCGTAAATGGCAAGTTGATCAAGCTGGTTGGCTAGTTTTTCCGAGGACCACATCTCCCCTTCGATGGCCATGGCAATGACGTGAGTGTCTGGCTTTAGGTGTGCGAGAATCCGTTCTCCTTCTTTTTCTTTTACTTGTACCATTTCCGCTTCACTTAAATTTTCCGGAGCTTTTTCATCTGGCACCTCAATAAGTTGAAGCTTCGCATAAGGAGTTAACCTTTTTGCATATTCATCTATTCCCATCTTCAAATATTTTTCCTTCAACTTACCCACAGACACGATTGAAATATGCATATTCGGCTCCTTTTATCCTCAGATATCGATGTTTATCCACAGAAATTATCCACATATACACAGGTTATGTGTATATATTGGGCAATTCTGCATTTTCCCACATGTGGATATCCCACTTACACGACAAGAAATATGGGTTCTCTATCGCAAAAATCACAACGCGCCGGCACGCTCCATGCTGTAAATGAGGTTTCCTTTAATTTATAAATATCTGGCGCATCTTCATATTCATCCACAAAATCATCAATCGCGATTTCTACATGCTCTTTGCAGCATACAAACATGGTTCATTTCTCCTTTTCTTTTCCCTGCCCTTTTTCCTAGTATAGACGATTCCTTATCATTCTAGGCGATTTTAACTTAAATAAGCAGAGCAGCTTTTCTACGGCTTGCTCTGCTCTGCTATAGTTATTCATAGTAAAGCGTTATAGTAATTGAGATCAGTTTCCCATTTCTGTACAAGCCCACATTTACCTTATCCCCATCCGTCTTTTTCGAAAATAAATACTTTCGCATTTCAGCTGAATCCGTAATGGGTTGACCATCTAAAGCGACAATCACATCCTGTGGCTGGAGCTCTGATTTCCCGTTCACCACTTCCATGACCACAACCCCGTTTGTCACTTTACTCGGCAGCTTAAGCGAATTTTGCAGATGATGACTTGGAATCTCCCTTAGATCTCTTGGTACAATCCCCAGATACGGACGTTTCACTTTTCCGTACCGCAATAGATCATCAATGATCGGCTTGGCATCATCAATAGGAATAGCAAAGCCTAAACCTTCTATGCCTGCCTGGGATATTTTTAAACTGTTTATTCCAATGACCTTCCCGGTCATATTGATGAGCGCCCCCCCGCTATTCCCAGGATTAATCGCTGCATCCGTTTGAATGACATCCAGCTGCCAGTCAGGCTGTCCATCCTCATTGACATAGACAGGCATGCTTCGTTCCAACGAGCTGATAATGCCTTGGGTAACCGTACGTGAAAAATGTAAACCCAAGGGGTTTCCAATGGCAATCGCGGGCTCCCCAACTTGGAGCGGTGCAGATGATCCAAACTCAGCCACCGAAACTACTTGCTCTCCCGGAATCTCTAGGACAGCCAGATCCGTTAGGGGATCAGCCCCTATCACATGTCCTTTTACCCTAATTCCACTGGCTAGAGAAACCTCCACATCAGCAGCTCCTCGAATGACATGGTAATTCGTGACGATTAGTGCTTTACCATCCTTTTTAGAAAAAATAACACCCGATCCTGTTCCGCTTTCCACCGCCTGCGTACTTCTGGTCCAGAAATCCCTCATTTCCTGGATGTTCACAATTCCTACGACCGATTTTTCAACTTGGCTCACCGCTTTTACCGTGTCTGTCTCCACTTTAACCTGAACCGTTTGTGGGATTACAGGGGAGCTTGACTGCGGAGAAAGAGAAGAAGCAGGTACATCTGTTGAAACACTAGGAAGCTTTATATCAACAAAGCCCGATTCTAAAAGAAAGGGCAGCATATACAATACGATAACGCCGCCTATTATGGAAGACAAAAGCGACATGAACAGCATGGAAAATCGCCCATACCGTTTTTTCCGAGGACGCTTATAGTAATCATCCATATCGTAAGATTCCATAGCTCCACTCCATTCTCATGCAAGGTATATAAATCTAGTAACTAGGCTACTCTATAATTATAACCATGTAGAAAGGGGCTGACACCTATGGGAAGGAATTTCAATCCCTATGATGAAGTGAAAATCATTGCCCAGATTTCTGATTTAAAAGAAGTAGATTATAAGAATACATTAGTGATTACCGCAATCGTCGAACTACTTGTGGAAAAAGGGATCCTTAGCCGCCAAGAACTTCTTCGTAAAGCACAAGAACTTGAAGTAGACTTGACCCTTGATCTGATGACACCCCATTCTTCTTCATCGGCTAGAGACTTAAATTAAATCTCATCCATAGGCGTCGGTTTTGTCGGGGAAGTATCCAATAGCTTCACTTCTTCCTCCATGTCAAATCCGTTTTCCTCTAGTATATTTCTAACCGTCAGACGAGCCAGTTCGGTCATGTTATTATCTTGACTAAGATGGGAGAGATAAACCCTCTCTCCTGTCCCTTGTAAAATATCCGAGAGAGCCATCGCCGCGTCTTCATTGGATAGATGCCCGACATCACTCAATATTCTTCTTTTAATATTCCAAGGATAATGCCCCATCCTCAGCATTTCTACATCATGGTTGGACTCAAAAATGTACGCCTGTGAACCCGTAATTTTTTCTTTCATCCGCTGGCTCACATACCCTGTGTCCGTGGCCAACGTTAACTTTTTTTCCCCTTCATAAAAGCAAAATCCCATAGGAAATGCAGCATCGTGAGAAATCCCAAAGCTTTCAATCGTCAGATCAGCAAAATGCTTGACTTCTCCTTCATCGAATAAGAATTTTTGCTCCTCCGGAACTTCCCCAATTAACGTATCCAGCTGCCCCCACGTTTTTTCATGGGTATAGACGGGAAGCTTATATCGTCTGGCAAGGACACCGACCCCCTTAATATGATCAGCATGCTCGTGCGTGACTAAAATTGCATCTAAGCTTCTCGGATCCACGCCCACTTCTTTAAGCTGTGCCTCCACTTGTTTACCGCTTAGGCCTGCATCAATCAGTACTTTCGTTTGATCTGTTTCTACTAGTACAGAATTACCTGTACTCCCACTTGCTAAAACACTAAATCTCATTACATTCCCCCCGTTTCCAGCCCTTTATTCTTTCTTTGGGAGAGATGGTGCTTTCTCAATGACTCCCGTGATTGCATTGACATAATGGACTTGATTAATGCCATGGACAATCCGCCAGACTGGCGCAATGACTTGAATGTCTGCATCATAAGTATGGCCAAAATAGCCTAGTTCCAAAGCATGAATGGTCTCACCGTAATCTATCATGCCATTTTCAATTAAGGTGCGCAGCGCCGTTAAGGAAGAGATAACTTTTTTCCCTGATCCTTTGTTGACCACTTGTATATACGCTTGACGATAACCTATCACTTTTTGATCGTTATGATTTAGCTCTAATGTTGCACCAAAAAACGGGTAATTCCCCCATTGTTGAAGATACACCATTTTCTCTTGATGTTGAACGCTCGAATCTATTTTATATTGATCAAAGTAAACAATATACTCCGAAAAGATTTTACTTACTTCCCCTCTTACCATGGTTCGAGGCGATGGTAAAGAGCGAATAAATCGGGACTCTAAGAAATGCCCTTCCCATCTCGTATTTTGATTAGGAAGCTGACTGAGCAATCGACTCTGAAAGTTATCATAGCGAACATTCAAGTAATGCATTTCTGGCATTTCTGTGGGTGGTTCAATCGCTAGCTTGATATTCCTCACCTTTAATATATCCTGAAGGCTGGAGGAATTCCCCATGCTTTGCTGCCCGATCTCTACATCATGGCCACGGCTTGTCCACAACTGATAGAGCAAAAAACTATCCAGAAGCAGGAACGCTAGGATCAGTAACGTTTTGGCTCTTCTCCAGTCCATCTGCTCCCTCCTTTTTGGCCGATCTTGCATCAAGGAATAAAGGATCTTTCCCTTCCGATTCAACAATCCATTTCGGGGTTAGCAGTAAATGATGATCATTCACTCTCGCTTCGTATCCTAGATACATGTCTTTCACCTGATTTAGGGATAGACCTAATTCACCTAACCGAGTTAACAGTTCCTCGCCTGACATAATGGTCACATCTTTATGGTCAAAGTAAGTATCCAAATTTAAAAGGGATCGATGGAACTCCACGATATAAGATTGGTTTGATACCACTTCAATAGCACCGGCGTACGTTTCCGATTGTGCGGCATAAACGGGGTAAGCTCCAACATACTGTCGAAATAGGTACGTCTCTTCTGCTTGATTAGAAGGTCTTTTCAATGCCTCGAGCATATACAACCCATTCCAACCCCCATGGTCATTTACAAAATTAACGACGCTATGGTAATGGCTATCCTTAAAAGATGAGGATAGCGACTCTGCTATCGGATCGTAGAAGTGAATAGATGGATAACCTGGCGGGAGCTGGACTGCCTTACTTCCATCGGTATAAATGGTAGTTCCATTTCTTTCCGTTACTTGCCGCGTTACAGATGGATCCACGAAGAGCACTTGCAGCATTTGAGAAATAGGGACCGGCTGATAAAAATATCGATATTCTTTCATCGTCATTCCAGCTTTCGGCAAGTAGATCAGGGATCGGCTATTTCCTAACTCTGTGGGAATGACGGTCGTTTCCTCCAACGGATTTTGCAAGGATAAATAAATTTCATCTAAATCCCGTGGGGTGATCGTTGTTCGAGCTTGGATCATGCGCTCCCCTGCTTGATCCATAAAAAGGGCATAAGCTTCTTTATCGGAATCATCTACATAAATAATTATCCGTTTTGCTGCAGAAAGCATGTTGCCTACTTTCCCTCGAAAGGTAAACAGCTCCTCCATCATGTCCATCGGAATCTCTGTTGCGTAATTGACTTCAATAGCTTTCTTTTGCTGAACAATTTCCTTCCATTGTTCGTCCGAAAGCTCTATTGGAGCAAGATCATAGAAATATAGCTTTTCCATTTCATTTGCAATAACCAGATAATGAGTGGAATCCTTCGTTACCCCTGTATAGCTTTCGTCCCCGTAATGAAGAATAATGGATTTAGGATGGACTAGCTGCCTTAGCTCCTTCTTTTCTCCAACGGGAAGAGGCTCCACATATTCGGCAGGATGGAGATATTCGTATTTGGGCTGGCTGTTCACTAACAACCAGCTCAAAACCAAGCTGGTTACAACTAGGAAATTAAGCAGTACAGTTTTTCCTTTATCAACCCACATGCCGATCCTCCACTCTTCCTTTCAGTTCTTTTTCCGTTGCGGCAGCTAATGGCAGGGTAAAGGTTACTTTCGTCCCTTGATTGATCTCACTCTCAATCGTGATGTCTCCTTGATGAGCGAAGATAATTTCTTGGGCAATAGATAATCCGAGTCCTGTTCCTCCCATCTCTCGTGAACGTGCTTTATCTACACGGTAGAACCGCTCAAATATCTGAGTTAAATCCCTTTTCGGAATCCCAACCCCTTCATCCCCTATTTCAATAGCCATCATCTTCTTCTCTTTGATGACAAAAGCACGAATTGAAAGGGAAGTTTCACGATAGGAGTATTTCACTGCATTGGAAAGCAAGTTATCCATCACCTGAGCTAGACTATCAGGGTCGGCATAAACTGTAGGCAGTTTTTCTTCCAGTTCTAGTTTAACTTCTAGGCCTTTTTGTTGAAATTGTACCGAAAACCTCTCCAGTGCATGAAGAATGAGATCAGGAATTTCCATGTTCCTCCTTCTCATCGCAGATTGTCTGGAATCTAAACGAGATAGATGCAGCAAATCATTCACTAGGCGTATCATACGGTCCGTTTCGTTTAAGGTCACGTTAATAAAACGCGGGGCAACCTCGGTATCATGGATAGCCCCATCTTCAAGAGCTTCGAGATAACTTTTCAATGTGGTCAATGGAGTTCTCAACTCGTGGGAGACATTAGCGACAAATTCCTTTCGCTGCTTTTCTAATATCTCCTGCTCTGTTACATCTTGCAGAACGGCTATAATGCCTTTACTCATTTGTTCATCTTTTTTCAACTGTCGAAAGGTTGCTTTTAGAATTCTCCGATCCTCATCTCCAGGCGGGAGTACCAGAACAGATCCAATTCCCTTAAACAACAGAAGAATATTATCCTCGTCTTGAGGCAATTGGAGCACATCATAAATCGTTGTTCCTAAAACCGCTTCTTCTTCAACGCTCAGCATCTCCCGCGCTCTCGCATTAATGAGGATCACGCGTCCTTCTTTATCCGTAGCAATGACCCCATCACTCATGTTGGAAAGAATCGAAGATAGCTTTTGTTTTTCTTCTTCATTTTGCGCCAACGCTTCGCGTAAACGCTTAGTCAAATAATTAAAGGCTTCTGCCAATTGGCCGATTTCATCCTTGCTATACACCTTTACTCGACGGTTAAAATCCCCCTCCGCCATAGCTGATGCCTGACGGGTAATTTCTTTAACAGGTGTGGTAATGGTTCTAGCAAGCAAAATACCTAAGCTGCCTGTCATGATAAGAGATATGACCGTGGCGGTTAATAAAATGCCGTTGATCCGTCGCATCGTTTCATACATCTCTTCCATGGAAGCTACCATGTACAAGGCTCCAATGGTTCGAATCCCACTTTTGATCGGAATTGCTAAAACCCGAACAAGCTGTCCAGTTTGCGGTTGAATTTGAGTAGCCTCATAACGGGTACCCAGAAGAGCAAGGTTCACTTCTTCCCTTGTATTTTTTTGTCCAATAATCACCTTGTCCTCTTCTGTTGTGGTCAATACAACCCCATTCCGATCGATGACTTGCACATCAGTGTCACGCAAGGCAAGCAAGTTGTTCACTAGGTAATTAATATCGCTCGTCCGGCTTTCTTCCAGGTCATCTTGCTGGTTTTCCATTTCAATATCCAAATAGCGCTGAAGGTTGACTGCCAATAGATTGGATTGGGTATTCAGGGTTTCTGTAAAGTTATTAATATAGTAATTCTCCACTTCTCGGATAAAGTAAGCTCCGATAACCTGCATCGCAACCAAGATCAACAAAAGATAGATCACGACAACTTTCCATTGGACCGATTTGAAAAATTTAAACCTCATCGCTGCTAAGCCTCATGTTTAAAAACATATCCCAATCCTCTGCGAGTTAATATATAGTTGGGATTACTTGGATCATCCTCAATTTTCTCTCTTAACCGCCTTATCGTTACATCTACTGTACGAGCGTCGCCATAATAATCATACCCCCATACGGATTGAAGCAAATGATCACGGGTTAGAACCTGCTCGCAATGAACAGCAAGATAGTGCAGCAGAGTAAATTCCCTCTGCGTTAATTCAACAGGCTGTCCCGCCTTTTTCACCGTATAAGATACGGAATCAATTTCTAATGAACCTAGCTGAAGGATGTGGTCAGTGCCCTTTTCCTTCTTTGAAATCCCATCAGCCCTCCTCAGATGGGCCTTTACCCTAGCCAGTAATTCACGAGTTCCGAAAGGCTTCGTAACATAATCATCTGCTCCCAGCTCAAGTCCAAGAACCTTATCAATCTCTGAGTCTTTGGCCGTTAACATAATGATGGGCATATTTTGTTCTTTTCTTATCATCTTGCAAACTTCCATTCCATCCTTTTTAGGAAGCATAATATCTAGAAGTATGAGATCCGGATTCTGTTCCCTTGCCAAACGAATGGCTTCTTCCCCATCATAGGCACAGCTGACTTGGTATCCTTCCTTTTCCAAATTAAATTTTAATATATCGGCAATCGGTCGTTCATCATCCACCACTAAAATGAATTTTGCCACTACACCTATACCTCCACTATTGTCCTTCCTTCTATGATACCATGTATACAACGAATTTTTGGCAGAAAAAAACGGCAGCAGTGTTCCTGCTACCGTTTTTTTATCCTCGGAAGAATTTCATCGGGTTTGTATTTGAACCATTCTTTATAATCTCAAAGTGAAGATGGGTACCTGTGGATTCTCCTGTTGAACCCATGACCCCAATTTTATCTCCTTTTTGAACGACCTCTCCAACCGATACATCGACTGAGCTAAGATGCCCATATAACGTCTTGTATCCATTGCCATGATCAATGATAACGGACTTGCCGTAATTGCCATTCCAGCCGGCTTGTATCACTTTTCCATTGTCTGATGCCTTTATGTTTCGGTTGCTTACACCTGCGATATCTAATCCTTTATGCACAGTTCCCCATCTTGGTCCATATCCGCTCGTAATACTTCCCCCATGGGTTGGCCAAGCAAAGCTTCCATCGCCACGATCCGGTTTTACCTTAGTTCCTTTTTGAATGATCATCGTAACAGGCTCTGCTAAGATCTTTTCTTCAATAATCTTTTTCTCAGTTTGGATGCCATTTTCACTTATAAACTGGTAAGTAACCCGCTTACGGCCTTCTTTTCCTTCTTGAACCACTTTTTGATCGCCGCGGAACATAGATTCAGTCGGTTGCACTTCCATTGTGTAATCTATAACTTCCTCGACTTCCTTTTTCACAATCCTCTGCACCGTCAGCTTCGGTTTTGCCGCCGTAACAATCACTTCTTGCCCCAGCTGCAAAAGGGTATCTTCCGTAATACCAGGGTTATTGCGATAAATATCTTCAGAAGTGATATCATATTGGGCTGCAATACAGCCGATGCAATCACCCTCTTGTACCGTATGGATCATTTGTTCAATCGATCCCTTTACCAACAAGGTCTTGAATTCCTCTTTGGTTAGAAGCTCTTCCGGGTTGACCTTACTTTCCTGAATCGTAAAGTCTTCTTTAAATTTAACTTGCACGCTCTCCGTTTCATCCGCTGCTTTTTCAGTCTGGGATTGATCTTGAGCTACAGGTAACGGTCCATACTTCTCCTTTATTTCATCTAGTACCTGATTCATGATTTCCTTGTTGGCGGTATATCCAACAGCTTCACCATCAACAGATAAGGCTTGGGCAGTTACCTTTAGCTCGATTTTATCTTCTAGAGCTTTTAATGTCTGTTCATTCTCTGTACTTGCATTTAATTGGGTTTCTTCTTCAAATTCAATCTTATTCTCTACTTCAATGTCTAGCGGGCCATGAACCGCTTCTTGTCGCAAGATTTGCTTATCAATGTACTGCTGAATCAGATCTGGATGATCCACTGTCCCTATCTCTTCCCCGTCCACATAGACATGGTATAACGTTTGGGAGTTTGCATTATAATAATGGTTAGCTAAACCAGTTCCTGTCACAAACAGGGATACAGCTACTAACCCGCTTGCTGTTTTTGCTTTATTTTTTTTGGCTAAAGCGAGCCCTTGGTTCCACTTCTCATGGATCCAGCTTTTCGCTTTATGAATCCTTTGCATTCTAACCTCCTATAAACTTATGCGACATTTATATGTATATGGACAAAGCAATATGGAAATACTTGATATTTTGGGCATTTTTTCAGACATTAATAAGTTACCATATTGTTGCATAGGGGTTCAAGCATTTTTCTCTTTTTTTATCTGTTTTTCAACAAAATACGACAGAAATAAGGAGGATATTTTCATGAAAGAACGTAATTTCTTAGCAGGTTTTGCATCCATTGATGACGCACAGGCAGCCGAAAAAGCTTTAAGAAAGGCGGGATTTAATGAGGTTCAAGTCGATCCTATCAGCCCTTTTCCAGGTGAAGGCGTTGAGCAACGGATCAATCCTATTACCGGTAACATTCCAGGTCTCCCTCACATGACTTTGGATGCTGACTTTTCCAGTAAATCAGCAAGCATCCTTGCCGCTGCAGACCCTAGTGCAAGCGGTTTTTCGGATGGGGATGGCATGATGCCTGAGGTCAATCAGGGGGTTTTATTAACCGCCGTAGTCCCTGAACAACAAGCTGATCAGGCTGAGCAAATTATTAAGCAGTATGGTGGAAACGTGTAAGAAAAGCTTCTTCTGAAGCCTTTCGAAGATGTAGTATCCATCACTAGATGAATCTTTTCATGCCTCCAGGAAAGTTTTATTCGCTTAAGTACTTTGGCGAATTAAAACTTTCCTTCACGAAAAAAAAAGGATACCTTAACGGTATCCTTCTTTTTTTTTCCTAATTAAAGTCCGTAAACGCTCTTTACCACATTGGTCTGTTCGCGTCCTGGTCCAACAGAGAAGATGGCAATAGGAATGCCAGTTAACGAACTAATGCGTTCGATGTAATGACGGGCATTTTCAGGAAGTTCCTCAAGGGTCTTGCATCCAGTAATATCTTCTGTCCATCCTGGCAATTCTTCATATACTGGCACGCATTCCGCCAACATGTTTAAGTTAGCTGGATAAGATTCAATCAGCTTCCCTTTATAGTTATAAGCTGTACAAATTCTTAATGTCGGAATTCCTGTAAGCACATCCACAGAATTCAAAGAAAGGCCCGTAATCCCGCTCACGCGGCGTGCATGTCGAACTACCACACTGTCAAACCATCCTACACGTCTAGGGCGTCCGGTCGTAGTTCCGTACTCTTTCCCTACTTCACGAATTCGGTTACCGATTTCATCTTGTAATTCCGTTGGGAAAGGACCATCTCCTACACGACTGGTATACGCCTTCGCCACACCGACCACTTGATGAATCTTGGTTGGGCCTACGCCAGAACCAATGGTCACCCCACCAGCAACCGGGTTAGAGGAAGTAACAAACGGATAAGTTCCTTGGTCAATATCCAGCATGACTCCCTGAGCTCCTTCAAATAAAACCCGCTTGCCTGCATCAATCGCATCGTTTAGCACGACAGAAGTATCTGTTACATACGGACGAATCTTGTCGGCAACAGCAAGATATTCTTCCATGATCTCTTCCGCTGCGAATCCTTCTGTTTCATACACCTTTTCTAAGATCCGGTTTTTCTCTTCCAAATTTCTGCGAAGCTTTTTCTCAAACTCATCGCGATCCATTAAGTCAGCCATGCGAATCCCGACACGGGCAGCCTTATCCATATAAGCCGGACCAATCCCTTTTCCGGTTGTCCCGATCTTATTGGCTCCCTTGCTGGCTTCCTCCATACGATCCAACGTCAAATGGTACGGCAAAATGATATGAGCGCGGTCACTGATGCGTAAATTATCAGTGGACACACCATGACTATGTAAATATTCAAGCTCTTGCACCAGTGCCTTCGGATCAACAACCATTCCGTTTCCGATTACACAAATCTTATCTTTATAAAAAATCCCAGACGGGATTAAATGCAATTTGTATTTCTTCCCATTAAATACAATGGTATGTCCAGCATTATTTCCGCCCTGATAACGTGCTACTACTTCCGCTTTTTCCGCCAAATAGTCGGTGATCTTCCCTTTACCTTCGTCTCCCCATTGGGTACCTACGACAACTACAGATGACATCCTGACACCTCCTACTCAAATAACAAACATACCTAGTTTACATCTGAAACTTCATCATGTCAATGAAAACACGAACATTTAAATATGATAAATTTTATTTGTTCGTATAATCTCATCCCTCTATAGGTTTTGCTTTTTTTCCTTTTTTTACACCTAAAACAAAGGGTCTTTAGCACTAAAACAAAATCTCCGGTACGCTTTTGTGATTACAAAGCAAACCGGAGATTTGTTATGTTACATTGCAGGCTCTTGATGAGACTGATCCAAACTGACGAATTTATTGAATTCCTTCAAAAAGGCGAGCTTGACTGTACCTGTTGGACCGGCACGATGCTTACCAATGATGACTTCAATAATGTTTTTCTCTTCAGTTTCTTTATCATAGTAATCTTCCCGATATAAGAAAGCAACAATATCGGCGTCCTGCTCAATGGCTCCAGATTCACGGATATCTGAGAGCATAGGACGCTTGTCCTGACGCTGCTCTACGGCACGGCTTAGCTGGGATAATGCGATAACGGGACAGTTGAGTTCACGTGCCATCAATTTAAGCGTACGAGAAATCTCTGATACTTCCTGCTGACGGTTATCCCCGCCAGCCTTTCCGGAAATCAACTGAAGATAATCAATAAGTACCAAGCCCAGATTGCCCTGCTCCTGCAGCAAGCGGCGGCATTTGGACCGGATATCAGCAGCGGTCACGCCTGGGGTATCATCGATAAAAATGGGGGCTTTAGACAGGGTCCCAATCGACATCGTCAGCTTTCTCCAATCCTCTTCATCTAAATAACCCGTACGTATTTTACCCGCATCAATATTTCCTTCAGCGCAGATCATACGCATCACGAGCTGGGCCGCACCCATCTCCAAACTAAAAACGGCTACCGTCTCTCCTGCCCGCGTAGCGATATTTTGAGCTACATTCAAAGCAAAGGCCGTTTTCCCCACAGCTGGACGTGCAGCCAGGATAATGAGATCACTTCGGTGCAACCCTGCTGTCATCTTATCTAGATCAGGATATCCGGTAGGAATACCTGTAATTTCCCCTTTTTTAGTGGAAAGCATTTCAATCCGCTCGTAAGCATCCATGAGGACGTTGCGAATATGCTGGAATCCTCCCTTAGAACGCTTCTGGGAAATTTGCATGATGTTCTTTTCCGCATCAGAAAGCAAATCCCCTAGATCCTCCGACTGATTATAACCATCCGTTACGATTTTTGTCGCGGTTCGAATTAATTGACGCAGAACCGCTTTTTGCTCGATGATTCGACAATAATACTCGATATTGGCAGCCGTTGGAACGGAATTGGCCAAATCCGTTAAATAAGTGACACCCCCAACATCCTCTAGCTGCTTTTTGGTTTCCAACGACGCTGTTACCGTAACAAGGTCTACCGGCTCTGACCGTTCCCCCAATTCTATCATCGCTTGATAGATTCTCTGATGAGCAGGGCGATAAAAATCTGAAGGTGTCAATATCTCGCTGGCTGATACTAATGCTTCATGCTCCAAAAAAATAGCCCCTAATACGGCTTGTTCAGCTTCAATATTATGGGGCGGAGTTCGATCAGCAAGGATATCGCTCACAGTACTCACCTCGCTTGTATTTTTCTAATTAGTTTTCTTCAACAACGTGAATATTAAGAGTTCCCATAACTTCTGGATGCAGCTTCACAGGAACCTTCGTGTATCCTAGAGTTTTAATCGGTTCATCCAAGACCAGCTTACGCTTATCGATATCTAGCTTGGCTTTCTTTAGGGCATCAGCAATTTGCTTTGTAGATACTGCCCCGAATAGACGTCCACCCTCGCCTGTTTTGGCTGGAATCGTAATCGTAACATGTTCTAGTTCTTTTGCAAATACCTCAGCTTGTGCCTTTTCTTCCTCTTTCTTCTTATCAGCACTCTTCTGGCGCTGCTCATAAGTCTTCACATTGCCTCCAGTGGCTTCTACCGCCAAACCTTTTGGAAAAAGAAAATTGCGAGCATATCCTTCAGATACTTCCACCATTTGTCCTTTTTTCCCTTGGCCTTTAACATCCTGCTGCAAAATGACTTTCATTATTTTGTACTCCCCTCTTCATGATATTTCTTGATAAGGCCTCTTAATTTCTTTACGGCCTCATCAATGGACATCTCTTTCACTTGGGTTGCGGCATTGGTCAAATGTCCCCCGCCTCCCATTTGTTCCATAATCATTTGGACATTGATATCCCCAAGAGACCTGGCACTGATTGCAATCATGTTATCAGGCCGCTTGCAGACAACAAATGAAGCCTGAATACCTGACATCGTCAACACGGTATCTGCCGCTTGGGCTATGAGCACCTGACTATAGGCTTCATCTGGTTTCCCAATAGAAATGGCAAAGACATCATAGAGAACTTCTGTGTTTTGTACAATCTCTGAGCGTTTTATATATTGGTTTAAATCTTCCTTTAGCAGGCGCTGTACAATCGCCGGCTCTGCCCCATTGCGCCGCAAGAACGACGCCGCTTCAAACGTACGCGCTCCTGTGCGGAAAGCAAAGCTCTTTGTATCGACAACCATTCCCGATAATAAGGCGGTTGCTTCCAAGCTATCCATGTTAAGTTTTTCGCTTTGATATTGTAAAAGCTCCGTGACTAATTCGCAAGTTGATGAAGCATAGGGCTCAATATAAACAAGAACAGGATCCTCTACAAACTCCTCAGACCGTCGATGATGGTCAATCACCATGACTCGATTGGACAATTGCAGCAGTTTAGGTTCAATCGCCATGGATGGACGGTGCGTATCTACTAATACAACCAAAGTTCGGATAGTTGCCATCCCTATGGCTTGCTCCGGTGTTACAAAGTAATCCGAAAGATATTCATGCTCCTCCACAGCTGCCATCAAGCGGTCGATCGAAGGGTTTACTTTATCTAAGACAATATGGCCTTTTCTTTCATTCGCGAGCACTGCCTTAAGAACCCCAATGGAAGCCCCTATGGCATCCATATCCGGGAACTTATGCCCCATCACCAGAACCTTATCGCTTTCTAGAATGAGATCACGCAGGGCATGCGAAATCACTCTGGCTCTTACCCTCGTCCGCTTTTCAACGGCATTGGACTTCCCGCCATAGAAAGTCATTTTTTCTCCCTGCTTTACCGCGGCCTGATCTCCACCCCGTCCAAGTGCGATATCCAAGCTGGATTGAGCCATTTCTCCAAGCTTCGGGTAGTCTACATCTCCCGCTCCAATTCCGATGCTTAACGTAATGGGAATCTTATTTTTGGCTGTCATTTCCCGGACAACATCTAATATGTCAAAGCGTGTATCTAACAATTGTTGAAGAGTCGCTTCATCTAGTATGCCGAGGAACTTATCTGATGCAAAACGTCGAATATAAATTTTGTGCTTGTGGCCCCATTCATTAATAGCCCCTGTAACATTGGCCAAGATGATGCTTCGACTTTGGTCATCCATCCCTTGTGAAACCTCATCTAGATTATCTAAATGGATAATGGCCAAAACGATCTTTTCTTCATTATATCGAAGGTGCAGCTCCCGGAACTCGGTCATATCCTTAAAGTACAGCAATCTCTCCTCCGGCCGAACCAACACTTCATATATTCTTTTATTAACGGTGATTTCCACTTCTTTCTTTCCAGGAGCGATTTCTGCTAATTGGGGAAGAACATCCAGCATGTTTTGCCCAGCCAGCAGCTCTTTTCCCGTTATCCCTACCATATAAGGGTTGAACCACTCGATTTTCTTATCCTCGCTATACAGCAGGATTCCAATGGGCATCTCTGTGAGAACTTCATCACCCGCTTTTTTTACCCGGTGGCTCAATGTCTGGATGTAGGTTTGTAAGTCTTGCCGGAAAGCCTGTTCAGCCTTATAGATAAAGAAAGCTAACCCTACAAGCGACAACAGCCCTGTCGTTGCCGCAGCCCAATTATAAAAAGATAATACCCCTACTAAAATAATACTTATAATAAAGGCAATTATCATATGTAATCCATGCCAACGCTTCAGGAGGAATTTCTGCATAGATTCAGCTCCTTATTTTTTGCTCGACTGCTTACGCAAATCAATTCCTAAGTCAAGTATTCCCAATAAGACTAGTATAAAAGGGAATGGTGGAAAAATAAATACCAAGACCACGGCCAAGATAGGAATTCCTTTTCCCCAACCTTTTTTGTGGGAAAAGAAGAACAGGAAGCTTAATCCCTGAATGATCATCATGATATCTAATATAGGCTTAATGTTAAGTATGATGGTCTCCCAAAAGTCTCCTCGTTGTGCCCCAATAGCCATCGAAGCAACCAAGACCGCCAAGTAGTAATACATGATCGATTTAGGCCATCTCCACTCTCTAAATGGAGGAAAAGCAGGTACGGAAGTCCCTAATCTATGTAGCACCTTACGTGAAAACCAATGATTGATAATCGCAAACTGGGCAGACCCCAAAATCAGCAGCATGGGCACCATCTTCCCGATCATTGCCACCAGGTTTGTAAGCATCTCCACTTGCTCATCATCCGTTGGGCCTATTTGTTCCATAATGGATCGGCTCATCTGAATCGATTGGTTCATCATTTCTTGAATCGTAGTCACTGGGTTGATGTTTAGGAAGTAATAGCTCACAACTAGACTTCCTAATAAAAAGACCAGACTGGCTAAAGTCCCCCCAATAAATACCTGAAATGCACTTTTCTTCTGCCGATATAATACTCCCATGACGACCCCTATCATTCCAGCAAATAACGCGCTAAAAATGGAAGGTAGAGCACCGATAAAAATCGTGAGCAATCCACTTGCAATCACCACAAGCACAGATTTTTTCAAATCATGTCTTGCAGCATAAATCGTAAAAGGAACTGGCAAAGCCATCGCTGTTACAATTCCTATCGGGGTATAAATCGTGGTAAACATCAGCACTAGAAAAATACCGCTAATTAAGGCCCCTTCAAGCATCGAACGAACATTATTTTGCAAAGACATCCGCTCCTCATAAAAACAATACTATTATACAGTATAGTCGTACAAAAACTTCGCTAGCACCCAGCCAGAACTTTTTCCGCTTGAAATTCTGACAGTATGAGAAAAAGGGGACACAAGCAGTGCCCCCTTTTTTCTTTTAAGATTCAGTTGTGTATGGTAACAAAGCGATTTGACGAGCACGTTTGATCGCTCTAGTTAACTGACGCTGATACTTCGCAGAAGTTCCAGTCACACGGCGAGGAAGGATCTTCCCACGCTCGCTAACGAATTTCTTTAGCGTATCAATATCCTTGTAATCGATCTTAGTGATCTTGTTTACTGTGAAATAACACACCTTACGGCGCTTACCACGTTTTCCTCTTGGGGCTGCCATGCTTATCCCTCCTTCTTTAGGCTTTTATTCCTGTCATGCTGATTAAAACGGCAAATCATCGTCAGAGATATCTACAGTCTTGCTTTCATTAGCAAAGGGGTCATCCGAGCGATCAAAACCGTATCCTCTTCCTGGGTTAGAAGCTGGTGGTGCTGAGTATCCACTTCCGCCGCTTTCTCTTCTTTCTCCAGCAGGAGATAAAAATTGAACGTTTTCCGCGACTACTTCGGTTACATATACGCGCTTCCCTTCCTTATTATCATAAGAACGGGTTTGCAAGCGACCATCGACTCCGGTTTGAGAACCCTTTTTCAGGTACTGGGCACACAATTCTGCGGTCTGCCTCCAGGCTACGACACTGATAAAATCGGCTTCCCTTTCCCCTTGTGCGTTCTTAAACTGCTTGTCTACCGCTATTGTAAAAGTAGTTACAGCAACTCCAGATGGCGTATATCTCAACTCAGGGTCCCTAGTCAATCTTCCCACAAGAATGACGCGATTAATCACTATTACCCCTCCCCCTCAGGACTACAGATTATTCTTCTTCTCTAACAATCAAATAACGGATAACGTCGTCAGAAATCTTCATGATCCGCTCTAATTCATTTACCGCTTCAGGATTTGCCTTGAAGTTGGTTAAAGTATAGTAACCATCACGGTTTCTATCGATTTCATAAGCAAGACGGCGCTTACCCATATCGTTTACCTTTGTAAGTTCTCCGCCACGATCTGTGATGATGGAATTGAAACGCTCATTATTCGCTTTTCTCTTCTCTTCCTCAACATCAGGGCGTTGAATGTACATTAATTCATAGTTACGCATCTGATTCACCTCCTTTTGGACTAGACGGCCCTCTTCTCAGGGCAAGGAGCGAGTAAAAACTTGTTCTTTTTCGACTCGCATTTTCGTATTATAACAGAAGTGATTTTAGAATACAACCCTTTTTCTGATCATCTTAAACATTGAATCGGAAATGCATAA
Organism: Ammoniphilus soli; assembly: GCF_040813775.1. Taxonomy (NCBI): domain Bacteria; kingdom Bacillati; phylum Bacillota; class Bacilli; order Caryophanales; family Paenibacillaceae; genus Ammoniphilus; species Ammoniphilus soli. The sequence continues at coordinate 9,189 of NZ_JBEGDL010000014.1, read as the reverse complement.
CATCTCCATCTTGCACAACGTATTCTTTTCCTTCTAACCGAACGAGACCTTTTTCTTTCGCGGCATTCATCGAACCAGAATTTACAAGATCTTGATAAGCTACAACCTCCGCTCGAATAAATCCGCGTTCAAAATCCGTGTGAATAACGGCAGCTGCCTGAGGAGCTTTCGTTTGCCGGCGAATCGTCCATGCTCTTACTTCCTGTACTCCAGCTGTAAAATAGGTGATTAGTCCAAGCAGGCTATAAGCAGCCCGGATAAGGCGATCTAATCCTGACTCTTCGAGTCCTAGCTCCTCCAAGAACATCTTTTTGTCCTCGCCTTCTAACTCAGCGATTTCTGCTTCAACTTTAGCACTAATGACAACTACTTCCGCTCCTTCTTCAGCGGCGAAATCGCGCACTTTTTGAACGAGGGGATTGGAATCCGCTTCAAGCAGCCCATCTTCGCTAACGTTAGCAACATAAAGAATTGGCTTCATAGTAAGCAAATGAAGATCTCTCACAATAAGTCTTTCATCATCAGTCAGGTCCACACTTCGCGCAGGCTTGTCCGACTCAAAGGCATCTTTCAGTTTGGTCAGCACATCAAGCTCGAGCTTCGCTTCCTTGTCACCTGACTTGACCTTACGCCCTAACCTGTCAATTTTTTTCTCGACTGAATCCAAATCAGCCAGGATCAGTTCCAGGTTAATGACTTGAATATCACTGATAGGATCTACCTTCCCTGCAACGTGCGTGATATTAGGATCTTCAAAGCAACGCACGACATGAGCAATCGCATCTACTTCACGAATATGGGATAAGAACTTATTCCCTAATCCCTCCCCACGGCTAGCCCCTTCAACAAGTCCCGCAATGTCGACAAATTGAAAAGCCGTAGGAACTGTTTTCTTAGGTACAACAAGCTCTGTTAATTTATCCAAGCGCTCGTCTGGCACTTCAACTACCCCTACATTCGGATCAATGGTACAAAAAGGGTAGTTAGCCGATTCTGCACCTGCTTGGGTTATTGCATTAAATAACGTGGACTTCCCGACATTCGGCAAGCCGACAATACCTACTGATCTAGACATGGGTCTACGCACTCCTCTATTTCAACTTTATCCATCACTTCTTGAAAATGACACACTTTCCCTATTATATCCTAACATGCAGCTTTCCGAAAAGCTCATGAATCCGTGGCGGTTTTCAAAACCTTTTTCATTTTTTTCTCAAACTCTAGCCTAGGTATCATCACGCTATGATCACAGCCTGTACATTTGATCCGAATATCCGCCCCCATGCGAATGACCTTCCATGCATTCACTCCACACGGATGAGGCTTTTTCATTTCAACTACATCCCCTAAAGCAAATTGCTTTCTCTCCATTGATACTCCTCCTACACTTGTACCTTTTCTTTAGCATTTGGGATGGTGACTAGTTTTGGGTAAGGTATTTCTATACCTCTCTCATCAAAGATTTTCTTTATCATTGCCCTTAATTTACGATTTGCAGCAAAATGCCCCATAGGCTTGCAGTCCGCTGTGAGACGGATGACGACCTCTGACGGTCCGAAATTATGAACCCCTAAAACATTAGGAACATTTATTAATTCATCAATTTGTTGTGGTGCCTTTTCCAATTCTTCCTTTAAAACATTAATAACTCTATCTACATCCTCTTCGTAGGCTATACTCACATCAAGTACAGCTATACTGTTTTGTGTTGAAAAGTTTGTTACTTCTGTAATCATACCATTAGGAATAATGTGCATTTCGCCAGTAAGCCCTTTTATCTTCGTGATTCGAAGCCCTATTTCCTGTACGGTTCCGGAAACATTCCCTGTAGTGATGTAGTCTCCCACTGCAAACTGATCTTCAAAAATAATGAAAAATCCCGTGATTACATCACGAACTAAATTTTGCGCTCCGAAACCTACGGCTAATCCGACAACTCCAGCACTGGCTAGTACAGGCGCCAAATTAAACCCTAGCTGGGTTAAAATTGAAAGGATGGCTACAAAATAGATCACGTAAGTCAACACGTTTATAGCCAAACTGCGCATGGTTTCCAATCGTCGTTCATCTACCTGAAATTTTCCTCGTTGCTTGAAAATCCGATTGATAGCACCTGAGATGACTTTCACCAAGATATTTGCAACAAGATAGATGAATAAAATTTTAATTATAGTTTTCCCTACGGTAATCCACATGGCGGTATCGGTTATGTACCGATACATTTCCATGTAGACCGTTTCAAACCACCTACTGGACTCTTTTATCTGTTCTTCCAACTCTACCCCTCCACTTCTTTATGCCAATCAATTGGCTTATATCCTTCTTCACTCCTCTGAAAAAATCCTCTTACCTCTACCTTCTCATTGTGAATGATTTGGGCCGCTACGGAAAGATCCTTTTCCGGAAATTCAATGGATAAGGCACATCCGGCTGTAATTTCTTTGGGAGTTGGCCGTGTATCAATATCAATATCTGCAAATTCAAGAAGCATCTCTGTTCGAATTGCTTGTTGAGTTGAATCAAAAGCGATTAAGATCGTGGCCATAGCTCTTTCCTTTCTCCATTCAAACAAACCTATTCTATGATCTGTTTTCCATCCTTCTACTAATAGGATATAAAATTAACAAGCCTAAGACAAATAAATTCAGCACACCATAGACCGGATACAACACACTCACCAAAGTAGAAAATCCAAATTGACTTAAGGGAATCATAAGAATAATTAGGACCAAGGTCATTAGCCAGGAGGGAAATGGTAATACGGAAGAAACCCTTGATACTATTCCATGAACTCCACTAAGAGCCGTGGTGTAAATAGCCAACCAAAGAATGACAGAAACCACGACAATCATTTCTGTTGGGTATCCTTGCAGTAAAGAAAACAATGGAATTTCATAAGTCCCGATTTCTTCAGACATTTGCATTAGAGAGTAATTCATTAACATAGCAATAGAGGCTAAACCAACCGTACTAACCAAGCCTGCAAGCCACAATTCCCTTTTCGTTTTCAATTCCCCACCTAGTGTAGAAAGAACAGCAATAAGAGGGACAATATTTAAGGCAGCATAAGTGATTCCAGATGGCCATGAGTTCGCTTCGATTGGCGTCGCTTGCTCTACTTCTTGATATCCGACAATGAATCGGATGCAGACAAATAGCAAAACCCCAACGAGCACCGGAATAATGAAAGACTGAATCGAAACTAAGCCTTCCACATCGAATAAGAGAACAATGAAAACCATCACGGCAATAAACAAGACACCGATCATGTACGAGTAATTCCACTGCGCAAACGTGGCTCCACTACCGGCAAACATCACAACAGACATCGAAAGCAAATATAACATAGTTAATATATCAAATAAAGCGGCAAGCCTCTTTCCCATCAGCGTCTCCAAAATGGCGTAATAATTTTTAGTTTGTTGGCTTTGACTAATGAAAAGAACCACCGTAACTGTAACCAAAAACAGAATCATAGCTAAAAGCAAACTGTATTGGCTATCTTGTCCATAAGACCCAAAGAACTCCCAAACCTCTCTTCCCGATGCAAACCCTGCCCCTATCGTCGTCCCAATAATCGTCAAACCGATCTTTGTTGATCTCCATAAACCCACTTGGACACACCTCCCTTATAAAAACTTTATGTAAGGGTTGTTTTAAGAATGTCCAAATGTATATTATTTTTTGATTTTCCGTATACTATTAATACTTATTTTTCCAGGAGGTACCTATGAAGCGCAAACCGTTTTTTCAAGCGTACCCTATCTCCCCATTTAAGATAGAATACACCCATGACGATGCTGTGGACGCACTTACTCATGATCTTAATAAAAGAATGCATGCCTGTAGACCTTTCACTGAAGTTGTTGCTCTATGCATTGGAACGGATCGCTCTACCGGGGATGCCTTAGGTCCTCTTGTCGGTACGCAACTAGAAAGAATGGGTCCACGAGGCTTAAAAATCTATGGAACAATAGATGAACCCGTCCACGCTGTGAACCTAAAAGATAATATCGAAAAAATAGAAAAAAAACATCCTTACGCATTAGTTATTGCAGTAGATGCTTGTTTAGGACAATTTAATAGCGTTGGCAATATTACCATAGCACACGGCCCACTCAAGCCTGGTGCGGGCGTAAAGAAAGATCTGCCTGAGGTGGGTAATTTCCACATTACAGGAATTGTAAATATCGGAGGATTTATGGAGTATTTTGTACTTCAAAACACTCGTTTAAGTATTGTTATGAGAATGGCAGATACCATTGCTCATTCCCTTTATAAATCTACTCAGCAGTTATTTAATTCAGAAACAAAAAGCTCAACAGCCTTTTAGTGCTATTGAGCTTTATTTTTTATATTGGGTTATCCAAAAAGGGAAGATACCTTTGTTAGAAATGGCACCATTAAGGCCGCAATGATAATAGCTGGAAGCAAGTTGGCTACATTTACTTTTTTCACTTCCAAGATATTTATCCCAATTCCTATAATGAGAATACCACCAACCGCTGTAATTTCCGATATAATGGCATCCAGCATTTCTTTGCTTAACAACAAGGATATAAACGTTGAAGCAACCGCAATTACACCTTGGTATAGAAAGACTGGAATCGCTGAGAACATGACCCCTATTCCAAGGGTGGAGGTAAAAATGATAGCTGAAAACCCATCTAACAATGACTTGGTATAAAGAATATCATGATTTTGTCTTAAGCCGCTATCCATAGCTCCAAGTATCGCCATAGCTCCTACACAATAAACCAGGGTAGCCGTAACAAAACCATTAGCAATATTTCCTTTTGCCTTCCCGCCAATTTTCCTCTCCAACCACTGACCCAATTCATTTAACCAGTGATCGATGCGCATTAACTCTCCTAACACTCCACCAAGTACGATACTAAATATTAAAACAAGAAAGTTTTCCGTTTTTAACGCCATTGTAAGTCCTAACAGACCCACAGCTATACCAATCCCTTGCATCACTGTCGTACGGATCCCATCACTGATCCGTGAGAACACACTCCCCAGAAGTGCCCCACAAATAATTGCTACTGCATTAATAATTGTGCCCCACAAAACCATTACTTCACTTCTCCCTCTTCAAACTCATTTCACAAAAAACATTTTAATCCCCCAGTTTTTCGCATATCTCTCTTATAGCTTTAACTAATAAATCCACATCATCTATCGTGTTAAAAAAACCGAAACTTGCCCTGACAACTCCTTGATTTAAGGTACCAATGGTTTCGTGACCTAGTGGTGTACAATGATAGCCTGATCGAACAGCAATGCCGTACTCTTGATCTAAAATAAAAGCCACCTCAGAAGCATCTAACCCTTCTATAGAAAAAGCTACAACAGCTGCTCTTTCGATTTCTTTTTTCGGTCCGTAAACTGTGACCCCTTTTATATTTTCTAATCGAGCAAGAAGCTCATAGGTAAGCTGAAACTCTTTCTCTCTAATCTTTTCTAATCCTGTTTTGAGAACAAAATCCACTCCTGCTCCCAGGCCAGCTAGTCCTACTGTGTTTTGTGTCCCGCTTTCATAACGATCCGGTCTTGTTACAGGTTGTTCAATTGATTCCGAATGGCTACCAGTCCCCCCCACGAGGAGAGGGTCTAAATCCAGGTCAGGATGTATATAGAGACCTCCCGTCCCTTGAGGCCCATACAAGCCTTTATGTCCAGGAAAAGCAAGTAAATGAATGTTCAATTTTTCTACATCAATAGGGAAAACGCCGGCCGATTGAGAGGCATCCACCATAAATGTCACTTGATGTTTATTACAAAGCTGCCCAATCTCTTCAATAGGAGTAAGAACACCAATGAGGTTAGACGCATGACTGACTACAACAAGCCTTGTGTTGGGTTTAAATTCCTTTTCAAAGCTGGTTAAATCAAAACAAAAATCTTCATTTGGTTTTACATAGGAAATCTCTACCCCTAGAATTTCACGTAATAATTCAAGTGGTCTTCTCACAGAATTATGTTCCAAGCTTGAGGTTATTACATGGTCTCCTGATTTAAGCAATCCCCTTATCCCAAGATTAAGGGCAGCTGTCGCATTTAAAGCAAAGGCAATATCATTAGGATTAGAAATCCGGAAAAGCTGCGCCAACTTCACCCTCGTAAAGAATAAAGCCTTACTTGCTTTAAGGGCAAGTTGATGCCCTCCCCTTCCTGGATTTGCTGCGTAATGATCTAAACACTCATTCATCGCTTCTTTTACCGAAGATGGTTTAGGCCATGTTGAGGCCGCATTATCCAAATAAGTAATTTGCATAAGATCACTCCTTATTAAGCTAGAAACCGAATAAGTTGAATATAATAAAAGAAAAAAAGAAAAGGCTATGCGGATAGCCTCCCAACATAACCAACATTTTTACTTTACCCTTTTTGAATAATTTCCATGATTCGTTCCAAATCCTCATCCGTAAAAAATTCAATTTCTATTTTCCCTTTTCCTTTTCCTCTCTTAATTTGCACAGAGGTAGCAAAGGTATCCCTTAACTTCTCTTCAACTTGCGACAAAAACACATCTTTTTTCGGCTTCTCTTTTGTTTCACGTGAAACAGGCTGAGAATAGGTTTTTATCATCTCTTCGACTTGTCTAACACTCAAATCTTTTTTAATGACTTCCTGAGCAATTTTTATTTTCAATCCATCATCTTCTAGCCCTAGCAACGCACGTGCATGACCCATAGAAAGTGTTCCACGTGAAACAAAATCTTGAATTTCTTGCGGAAGCTGCATTAAACGCAGGAAATTGGCTACATGCGGTCGGCTCTTCCCCACCTTTTTCGCTAATTCCTCTTGAGTCAGCGAAAAATGCTTCATTAGCTTCTCATAGGCGAGAGCAACTTCGATAGCATTTAAGTTTTCTCGCTGTAGGTTTTCAATGAGGGCAATCTCCATAATCTGCTCATTGGAAAACTCCCGAACAACAACTGGTACCTTACTTAACCCTGCTTTCTCTGAAGCTCTTAACCGGCGTTCTCCAGCAACCAACTCATAGCCCTTAATACTTTTCCTAACAATGATTGGCTGGATCACTCCGTGTTCTTTTATTGATTCAGCAAGTTCTGCTAACGCTTTTTCATCAAAGTCTTTTCTAGGTTGATAAGGATTGGGTCGAATTTCCGAATGAGGAACCTCTACAATCTGATCATTCTCTTCCACTTCAAGCGCTGGAATTAAAGCATCTAAACCTTTCCCTAGCCTTTTAACCAACTCCCAACACCTCCCTAGCTAAATCCATATAAACCTCCGCACCTCGTGACCTGGAATCATAGGAAATGATCGCTTGGCCATGACTCGGCGCTTCACTTAAACGGACATTACGAGGAATGACAGCCTGATAGACTTTTTCTCGAAAATACTTTTTCACTTCCTCGATAACCTGAATCCCAAGATTCGTACGCGCATCAAGCATAGTCAATAAAATACCTTCAATTTGCAGCGATGTATTTAAATGTTTTTGTACCAATCTTATTGTATTAAGAAGTTGGCTTACTCCTTCTAAAGCATAGAACTCACACTGGATCGGTATCAAAACAGAGTCCGATGCCGTTAAAGAATTAACCGTTAGTATTCCTAGGGAAGGAGGACAGTCAATGAAAATATAATCATATTTATCACGGATTGACTCCATTGCTTTTTTCAAGCGAACCTCACGAGAAATCGTAGGAACTAACTCTATTTCAGCTCCAGCCAATTGAATAGAAGCTGGTAGGACAAATAAATTATCTACTTCAGTTGGAATGATAGCATCTAATGGGTCGATATCGTTAATGAGGACATCATAAATGCAATATCTAATATCTGCTTTATTAATCCCTATTCCACTTGTTGCATTTCCTTGCGGGTCGATGTCAATTAAAAGTACCTTCTTACCTAAAGTTGCTAGACAGGCACTCAGATTAACTGAAGTCGTAGTCTTTCCTACGCCCCCCTTTTGGTTAGCCACCGCAATGACCTTCCCCATTTCCATTCACCTCTTACTGTCCAAGCATTCACTCTGCACGTTTTCCTACGCATAAAGAGAGCGTTTATAATACAATTTCATCTCTGTTTTTTCTGCTTAAATTATCTTAAAAGAGTCAAATTCTATTGTATCTCATTTCCTTTGTACTGAATAGATGACCAGTTACTTGTTTTTAGGAATCTTAATAGTAATTTGATAAAATTCTTCATAGTCTTCTTCTTCTGATTGAATCGATAGTCCATTTTTCATTACCATGTCAATAGACTGACGTACGGTGTTAATAGCCAATCTTGTATCCTTAGAAAAAGAAACTCTTTTCTTTGGTTTTGGCGGTTCTTTAGCTTCAAGAATTTGCTTAATTCGATTTTCCGTCTGTTTCACATTAAGGTCTTTTTCTAGGATTTCTTCTAGCATTTTGAGTTGCATTCCTTCATCTTTAAGAGCTAGAAGTGCTCTGGCATGTCTTTCTGTTACTTTTCTTTGCAATAGGAATTCTTGTACAGTAGCAGGCAGATTAAGCAATCGCAGCTTGTTCGCAATAGTAGATTGCCCTTTACCTAGTTTCTGAGCTAAACTTTCTTGCGTGAGTTTATGAAGATCTATTAATTTTTGATAAGCAATTGCCTCTTCAATAGCCGTCAGTCCCTCTCGCTGCAAGTTTTCTATTAGAGCAATCGACGCAGCTTGAGAATCACTCAAATCTTTAACAATTGCAGGAATTGTTTCCAACCCCAGTTTTTTTGTGGCACGCCAACGCCTTTCGCCGGCTATCAATTCATATTGACCATTCCGATGTCTGACAACAATAGGCTGTATAATCCCATGTTCTTTAATGGTTACACATAACTCATCGATTCGCTCATCATCAAAAACAGTTCTAGGTTGATATGGGTTGGGAATAATAGCTCTTACAGCAATATGCTTAATTTCATCTTGTTCGTTTTTTTCTGAAAGACCGAATAAACGGGTAAATTGATCCCTCAATTTCGTACACCACCCTATGGGATATATGAAATCTCCTTAGTATTTCAATAGATTATTATCATTTCGTTAAATCATTACACACTTTACTATAATTCGCCAACAGCCCTCTTTTTTCCTGCCAAGCGATTTCTGAATAATGTTCCACGTGAAACAAAGTTCCTAGGGGCGTAGAGAGTAGGGGTGGTCATTACTGAACCACCCCTCTCAATAAACCGTGCAAGCGG
>NZ_JBEGDL010000013.1:0-158944 GCF_040813775.1 Ammoniphilus soli | reverse complement strand
CGCCAGCCGTAGTAGCAGTATGGACACTGAAACCCAATTTTCATTCTCTGTGGTGCAGCGCTGGTTTTGCGCTGCATGATGACTAACGGGATTCTATAGCGTGGAAGCTACTACGGTGGCTTCTTTTGTTTTTACTGAGGGAAGTAAAGGGCTGAATAGGGAGTACACGGAATTTCAACTTTCTCGGTTCGTTCATTTATCCTAATGCAACTTAGACGTTAATGGTAAGATTGAAAAAAACCGCTCGAAGGCGGTTTTCATTAGATGGCTTGTTTATACGATTTGAAAATGACTTTCTTCAAGATAAATCTTCTATCAATATAGAATGCTACCAGCAATGCCAGTAAACCCTGAAGTAGTGGTATGCTAAATGCTTCAAAGGAAAACGGTCTGCCTTCAAACTTTAGATGTTCGGCACGGTATTCGAGTCGTTTGGTAACATATTTAGCGGTTAGAATGTCTTCTTGCTTGGCTAAATCTTCAAGCGGTGCATCGAATACAAATCGGTGCGTCGAATCACTGTGCAAGAAGTGAACCTCCTTTGTGTTGCCCTTTTCGTTCCACTGTTTTACATCCTCTGCAGCTAATGTTTTTGCCTGCGTTCCCGTAACAAACATTTTGTCTAATTTCGGGGCATTTGACATTTGATATCTGGCGATCAGGTTTAGATTATACTTTGTAACGATAGGCTGTTGTGAGCTGGAAATGGTAAACACCTTTGTTGTTCCAGAGTTGGCATAAGTATCAAATATCGTCGTAAGTGCTCCTTCATCCATCCCGTTATACAGCAATACCCCTGTTTTTTTGGTCCATTGGAATGCTAGGTTGAACGAATAAATCAATTCGGTTCGATCAACATAATTAGGGTCTACCTTCGGATTTTTAACGAAATGATAAGAAGGGTAATTCATCTCTTTCGCTATTTTCTCCGCCATAGGTTCGCCTAATTGCTGTGAGATCACATAGAGGACGGCATCAATTCCTGAAGTGAGAGCTGCTGAAGAGACGATGTTCCCGTCTTCGACATAACGCACATCCCTTCTCCATTTTGTTTCAGGATATTTATTGGTTTCCTTAAAAGCAAAACTTTTCCAGTCGGTAGTTGCTTCTTTCCCTTTTAATAAACCTGTATCGGCCAGATTCAACCCTCCAGCGCAAATGCTTAACAACTTCGTATCAGAATGTTTTTGTATCCATTCCCGGACAGGTTTATACTTTGCTTCGTCAACTATAGGCATGGCCGGGATCACAATAAGGTCGGGACTTTTTCCTAATAATCGATCCAGTTCATCAAAAGAATAGTGCGGCATCAGATCCAGACCACCAGAGAGTGTTTTCATGTTTTTGTCCGGAGCAACTGCATATACGTTATAAGCCTCAGTCATCGCAAACATTTCATACGGAATCATAAAATCGATCACTTCTGTCGTCGGATTGGATAAAAGGACAGCTACTGTGGGTTTTTTTGGATTATGTTCAGGCACGCTCACGCCTTGTAAAGCAGGGATTGGTGTTGGCCGAGTGGGAATCCAATATTCCTGATTGGAGCGAACATACCCAAACGCACCGATCCCTCCCACAAACACTACAAAAGTCAATACATAAACAAGGATACGTACTAATAACGTCTTCACTCATTTTCCTCCTCAAATATATATTCTTATAATTACAATACATAGGTACGGTATATTAAGGGTGAAAATACTCTGACTACTATCCGGTTTTAACCAATGACACCATTCTAGGTAAATCTAGGGAACATCTACTACGAAAGGAACGATAAATACTTTACCATCCGTTTAACATAGCGGCTTTCTTGTTCATCATTAAACGCTCCTTTTCCCATATCATTCACATTCACTATACTATACCCCTATAAGGTATATGTCAAGGAAAAATTACCATTAAAAAGCCTATTTATTTAACAAGGAGAAAGAATGAATCGTTCTCCTCCTTGTTCATTAGACTTTCACTCTCTGTAATCTCAAAGCATTTAACACAACCGATACAGAACTTAACGCCATAGCAGCACCAGCTAACCACGGGGCTAGGAATCCGAGGGCAGCGACAGGGATGCCTAATGAATTGTAGGCTAAGGCCCAAAATAGATTTTGTTTGATACATACCCCCGATAGGTAAAACGAGTGGATGATTTTTTCTTCCTAAGACCACAATGATTTACACTCTTAGGGAGAAAACCAAGCCGGGTATCGGCTCGGAGTGATCTATGTTATTTTACATCGTATCCTTGATCCTCGATCACATCTTTAATTTTTTCTAAGGAGACCTTGTTTTCATCGAATTCTAAAGAAACCGTTTTAGCTCCTAAATCGACTTTAGCGACAATATCCAGTTCTTTTTTTAAAGATCCTTCAATAGCTGCGACACAATGGCCACACGACATACCTTCTACGTTTAAAGTTACAGCTTTCATGGTCATACCTCCTAAATGAATGTTTAGATTAGTCAATATGATACGTGGTTGAACCGTTAATCACATTGATCTTGATTACTCTAAGTTATTTACCATCCAAAGTTAATCAGAGTGTATATCACAAATCCGATGGATAACACCACTGACACCATAGGGTAATAACTTGATGTACTTTGGCTGGTTCCGCTGTGTAACGAATGTTCGTATCGAAAATGCAGTGGTGAGGAGTGTAATCACAATCATCAACCGCCGAACCCATAATATACCCGACATTGTAGCCAGTGTGCTTGTGGAACCTCCCAAAAGAAATAAAATGCTCATGTGTAACCAATGATGAGAGGACCCCTATCCAGTAACTTTGGTATGGCAACTGTTGAATATAAGCTGAATGTATTGCCATCACGAAAAAACGATGGCTTATGGAACGTTTATGTATAAAGTGACCAATACAACACAATGCGTAATTAAGTTGTATCGGCGGTCATAATTGATCCACCTTTATGCGGTGTTCGCATCCCAATAGGGTAAACCTTATTGGGACTTTGAATGGAGATAACAATGTTTCAATACTTTATCAAATCCCATTTACATATCCTAAAAACTATTTAACTATCGGGAGTCGATTGTTCAGGAAGACTGCTATGGCAGTCTTCTTTATTTTTTTCTTAGTGTATAAGAATCTCAAAATCGATAGATTAAAAGCAAAAATCAGCCCATGTCGGCTGTTTTTTGTTTTACATCAATTAAAAAAACGGCTAGATGCCGAACGGCCGCCCCACAGTTCCATTAATTGTGGAAATTATGTACGAATATTTCAGTTGCTTATTGGTAAAATATTCATTAACAAAACCATCTAGTAAAATTAAATTTAAGATACCTTGATGAAAAGGGAGGGAAGCAGCCGGTCATGTTGATTCGCATGATTCTTCATCAGCTTCGGAAGAAAGAACAAGCCCACATGCAACAGCAAATGACGAAACAACAAGACCCGCTCTCTGCAAACTTAACCCAAAATATCCGGGTCCTTAGTGCCATATATGAGGAATGTTCCGATGTCGCCTTTCGTCCTTTTTTAATCGGAGGAAAAGTTAAAGCTTTCCTTATTTATATAGAAGGACTATCCAATATTGAAGAGATGGATGCGAACGTACTCGCTCCGCTAATGCAGGAATCAACGGAGAAACTGAATACCCTGAATGAATTGCTGGAAAAGAAATTATCCGTTACGAAAGTGCAAAAGGTGAAGACTTTTGCCGATTGCGTAGAAAAGCTTTCTATCGGTAATCCACTATTATTGTTGGAACAGCAAAATGAGGGTTTCGCTTTAGGCTTGGCCAAATGGGAGAAGCGATCGGTTGAGGAACCTACGGCTGAAAGCACTGTCCGGGGACCACGCGATGGATTTACGGAAACATTAGGAGTTAATATATCCCTGCTGCGAAGAAAGCTTAGAAGCCCTAAATTGAAAATGAAAACGATGAAAGTGGGCAGCTATACCCAGACCGAGGTGGCCATCGCTTTCATCCAAGATATTGCTGATAAAACGTTAATCGAAGAAGTGATGAATCGGCTGCAGCGAATCGATATCGATGGGATCCTGGAGAGCGGGTATATTGAGGAAATGATCGAAGACAATCCTTTTTCGCCGTTTCCCCAAATCTTAAGTACGGAACGTCCTGATGTTGCCGTTTCCAGCTTGCTGGAAGGGAAGGTCGTCATTTTGGTCGATGGAACCCCTTTTGCTTTAGTGGCTCCAACGACTCTCTATTCTTTATTGCAGTCTAGCGAAGATTATTATGAACGATTTTGGATCGGAACAGCCATCCGCTGGCTGCGGTATTTATTCGTGGTGATTTCCCTGCTGCTGCCTTCCTTCTATGTAGCGGTTCTTACCTACCATCATGAGATGGTCCCGACTACCCTTCTGATTAGCATGGCATCTTCACGGGAAGTCGTGCCGTTTCCGGCTCTGGTAGAAGCGTTGATCATGGAGATTACATTTGAAGCGCTGCGGGAAGCAGGGATCAGGCTGCCTAAACAGGTTGGCGCTGCCGTCAGCATTGTAGGAGCCTTGGTCATCGGTCAAGCGGCGGTTCAGGCCGGGTTGGTTTCCGCTCCTATGGTTATGGTGGTAGCGATTACGGGCATTGCCTCCTTTACCATTCCCCGCTACACAGCCGGGATTGCCTTAAGGATGCTGCGCTTCCCGATGATCATTCTTGCAGGAACGCTCGGATTGCTCGGAATTATGATTGGGATACTCCTCATCCTGATCCACTTAAGCACCTTGCGTTCCTTCGGTGTGCCTTATTTGACTCCGATGGCTCCGATGAAGGGGCGGGACATGAAGGACGTCCTGATGCGGGCACCCTGGTGGATGCTGAACACACGCCCGCACTTAACCGGAAAAGATAACCTTTACCGGCAGGCTCCTGGCAATAAACCGAATCCCATCCATGGGGATGACAAGACAAGTGCAAGAAAGAAGTGAAATGAATGCGACTGAATCTTTCTAACTACCGTCCCATTGTCTTTCCAATGAAAAAAATCAGCCTGATTCTTTTTCTTTGCCTGAACCTATGTTTGCTTACAGGCTGCTGGGATCGAACTGAAGTCAATGATTTGGCCATTGTGACGGGAATTGGCTTGGATCAACAGAAGGAGAAGGGAATCGAATTGACTATTCAAATGTTTGTTCCGAAAATGGTAAGCGGAGGCCAGGCAGGAGGCGGAGGAGGAGGTGGAGGAGGTGGTGGAGGAGGAGAAACCCTCTACAGGTCCGGGACGGGAACGACGATTGCGAATGCTCTCGCAAACCTTCAGGAGAAAATTCCACGGGAGGTTTTCTGGGGTCACACCAAGGTCATCGTGATCAGTGAGAAGCTGGCGAAAGAAGGCATTCGCGAACCGATGGACTACTTGGCCCGTCATCCTGAGCCCCGCCTGAGGGCCCATGTATATGTCAGCAAGGGCAAAGCAAAGGATGTCATGGCTTTGCTCCCCCCTCTGGAACGAAGCTCCGCGGAAGTGCTGAGAGAATTGTCGGAATCCGAAATATTGATAGAAACAACCTTAAAAGATTTCCTGCAGATGCTAATCAGTGAAGCAGCTACAGCGGCCGTCCCGATGGTCGACATCTTGCCGCCTCAGAAGGGGCAAAGCAAGCTGCAATCGATAGGCTTTGTTAACCGCACGGCTATTTTCAAAAAGGATAAAATGATCGGTCATATTGATGCGAGGCTGACAAGAGGAGTTCTTTGGCTGAGAGACGAAATCGAACAGGCCACTATTACGGTGAGGCCGGAAGCGGCGAAGGGAGGGCATGTCTCGGCAGCTCTGATTCGTGCCCATACAAAGCTGCTTCCCGAAATCGAAGATGGGAAATGGAAGATGACCGTTAAAACGGTAGCGGAAGATGATTTGGTTCTCAACGGCACAAATTTGAGCCTAATGGATCCCGAAATTACAAATATGGTAGGAAAGGAATTGGAAAAGGAGATTGAAAATCGCATCCAATCAACACTCCAGAAAGTTCAAAAAGAAATGAGAGCGGACATCTTCGGATTCGCAGAGGCTTTTTATCATAAGTATCCGAAAGAGTGGGAGAAAATGAAAGACGAATGGGATGATGTCTTCCCCAAGGTGGAAGTCAAGGTAGAAGCCAAAGTGTATGTGCGCAGACCCGGTTCGTCGACTGCTCCGCAAGGATTGCCTGAAAAAGAGGTGAAGAAAAAATGAAAATTGTAGCCGCATTGGGGATCACCATCATTGTTGCCCTTATGGCGCTATTTCAAATCGCTAGACTGGATCCCCAGAAAAACCAAAAAGAAAAAGCTGCTTTTTTGGCACTAACAGCGGCAGGATGGCTTCTCTCCCTCCTGCTCGTATTCTTTCCGGACATGCCGGGGCCCAAGCAGTTGATCATGACGATCTACAAACCCTTTGGGAAAATTTTAGAGCAATAAAAAGCGAGGAATTTTAACGGTATCCTCAAAAGAGGGAAAAGAGGTGAAAGCATGCTGGAAAAAGGAAAAATTTCCGCTTTGCAAATGGGAATCATCATGTATCCGGTAGTTGTAGCAACTGCCGATCTTTTGGTTCCGGCGATTACCACGAAGTACGCCAAGCAGGATATGTGGATCTCTCCCATTTTGGCTTCCGTTACCGGGTTTCTTGTTGTGTACACAGTAAATCAGTTAAACAAGGCCTATCCGCAGGAGACCATCATTCAATACAGCGGACGCATACTCGGTCAGATTCCAGGAAAAGTACTCGGGTTTCTGTTTTTGCTATTTCTTCTGTTAACAAACGGTCTTATCATTAGACAATATGGAGAATTCATCGTCGGCAGCTTTCTTACGAAAACGCCGTTGACATTGATCATGGGCAGTATGGTACTAACCTGTGCCCTTGTTGTGCGCGGTGGATTAGAATCGTTGTCAAGAGTAGCCCAGATGATCGTACCGGTGGTGGTTTTATTGTGGGCATTGATCTTTACCCTGCTTATACCGGATATGGAAGTGAAGAACATGCTTCCCATTATGGGGAAGGGAATGATGCCTTCCCTCCTGGGGGCGATTACTCCGATGGCCTGGTTCACCCATTTTGTGCTGCTTTCCTTTTTTCTTCCCTTCTTGACGGACCGGGAAAAAGGAATGAAGTCGGGGATGATATCCGTCATCTGTGTGATGATGACTTTGTTTATCATCAATATAGGAACCCTTTTCCTATTTGGAGGCCTTACATCCATGTTAGCTTACCCGGTGATGAGCGCGGTACGGTATGTTAGTATTGCCGACTTCCTGGAACATCTTGAATCCCTCGTGATGGCGATTTGGGTTGCGAGCGCTTTCCTTAAAATCTCAGCCTATTATTATGCGCTTGTTCTAGGCACTTCTCAATGGTTGGATATTTCCGATTATCGAGTTATCGTCTTTCCGCTGGGCCTTCTTTTGTTGGTTTTTAGCCTTTGGTCGCTGCCAAATCTTCAAGAAGTCAACTATTTACTGACATATGTAGTATTCAATAATTTGGCCTATGAAATGATCATCCCGCTATTACTATTACTCATCCATACCATAAGGAAAAAGATGGTTTCGAAGTAGATTTAAAGCCCAAATGAGTTAGTACCGTAGCAAGTTCCTATCCGCGCATCATTGATTTCTCCAGGTTTCATGGGCCATTCATGAAATATTGGGAGTAGCTAGAGCCCATGGAAGATGAGCTAAAGAAAATTGAAGAGTTGCACAATCTGATACCTGAACATTCCCAAGATATGATTATCCGTTTCACGTCACTGGGGATTTTAACCTATGTATCACCTGCTTCCAGTCTTCATCTTGGTTATGAACTAGAAGAGCTAGTCGTAAAAACGGATAAGAAACTCAGCGGTTTATTAGAAAGTGAATTAATCGATTTTGAATTATTTATAAGGCATAAAAGTGGGAAACGAGTAGAGGTAAGGACTACCCTTTCACTAATTATATCAAAGGGGAATAGGTAGACCTCTCTTTCTTTGTCACAGATATTACAGAACAAAAGCAACCCGAAGAATTCATTAGATCAGAACAGTTATCCGTTGTAGGAGAATTAGCTGCTGGTATCATGTTAGTACACTTGCAAGACAATGCAGTATCAATGAAACCGCTCCAAAAACCGTCACATTTTTCCTTTTTTGCCCATGATATAATTTGGATAGAAATTTAATACTTACAAATCGATAATGGCATACTCACCCGAAAGGGGAGGACGCAAAGCCTACGGGTCTAAGGTGATAAAAGCTATGGCAGCCGGGTTACCGAAATTGTGCATATTCCTTATAAAGAGAACCGCTCAGTTTCATTAGAGTGATCTTTTTTATTTACTGGAGGGGATTAGCATGGTTTCTATTGATGAAATAAGAAAAGAGATCGAACAATTAAGGGCGGAGATGGAGAATAAGGCCATGGAGCATCAATTGAACTTTTTGCACCCGGAAGTCGTCCATCTAAGTCAGTTATTAGACAAGCTGATTGTACAAGTGATGCAGGAGGAGCTAGCCATCCATACATGTGCATAAAATGAGAGCCTACATAATACAAGGCTGTAGGCTTTTTCCTTTTAAATCGTCACTTATTGAACAATTCTTCCCGGTAGCTTATTATTTGCTAACGGAGTCAATAGTTGAGGAGCCATGATGATAGCGGCTCCTCTTTTTGTTCAGCTATTGGGCAGTTATCTTCAGTAAGTTTTATCCCTAACGCCATTTTTTTGTTTTAAAGCAGTTATTCTAAACCCAGAATATCATTTTTGTGTTTTCGTATAGAGATTAATAAGTTAAAACCCAGCCTTATTTGGCTGGGTTTTCTTTTATCCATTTCTCTGCCCACTTTTCACACTCTTCCATCATGGGTTTTAATGATCGACCCTTTTCCGTCAGTTCGTATTCAATGCGGATTGGGATTTCAGGATACACGTTCCTTCTTACAATATCCGCTGCCTCCAACTCCTTAAATCGTTCTGACAACACTCTATCACTGAGGGTTGGGATGATTCTGGATATATCTTTAAATCTGGCTGGACCGTTCATTAAGACACGAATAATTAAACCTGTCCATCGTTTGCCCAGTAGTTCAAAAGCGGACTCAAATGTAGGACAGAGCGTAAAGTCTTTCATGGAAACCACCTCCAATTATAATTTTTTATAAGGTACTTGACGTAAGTAAGTATAACACAGTATGATACTTACATAAAGTTAGTTATAATAAAAAGTCAGTAAATAATAAAAGGTAAAAAGAGGGGGCAGTCTTAATGAATCTTGGTCTTTTAATCATTCGTTTAGTCATTGGTCTAACATTTATGGGACATGGCGCTCAAAAACTGATTGGTTGGTTTGGAGGGTATGGACCGAAAGGAACCGGCGGTTGGATGGAATCCATTGGGATGAAACCCGGTGTCCAAATGGCAATCCTTGCAGGATTAAGTGAATTAGTAGGAGGCTTGCTTTTTGCTGCGGGGTTTTTGACGCCTATCGGCGCACTACTCATCGCTGCTACCATGGTGGTGGCTATTTTGAAAGTTCATGGACAAAACGGATATTGGAGTGATAAGGGAGGATTCGAGTACCAAATGGTTTTGATTGCGGTGGTAATCGGTGTGGCTCTTATTGGTGCAGGTTCTTATTCTCTTGATGCGGTGCTATAAGGTAATTTGAGATGTTTAGATCATTAAAATGGGAAATATAAACGAAAACACAGGAGGTTATCATGATTAAGGTATATCCAGCAGAATCGCGTTTTACAGCAAATCACGGGTGGTTAAAAACTTCTCATAGTTTCTCATTTGCCGAATACTATGACCCGAATAACATGAATTTTGGTTCTCTCCGCGTACTAAATGATGATTATGTAGCCGCAGGCAATGGATTTGGAGCACATCCGCATCGGGATATGGAGATTGTCTCCATTGTTCTAAAAGGTCAATTGAAGCATGAAGATAGTACGGGCGGTTCCGAGATCCTTAGACCCGGAGAAATCCAAAGGATGACCGCAGGAACGGGTGTCGTCCACTCGGAATATAATCCCTCCAACACCGAAGAGGTCAACTTTCTGCAACTTTGGTTTATGCCAGAGAAAAGTGGATTATCGCCATCTTATGAGCAAAAAGCGTATGACCAAAATGTATTGAAAAATAATTTGCTCCCAATCGTTTCGAACCGTGTTCAATCTGAACAGGTCGCGTTCATCCATCAAGATTTGACCTTGTATCTGTCAGAGTTAGACGCAGGAAAAACTCTCACCTTCACCCAAGAGTCAAATCGTAAAATCTTTCTCTTTGTAATCGAAGGCGATCTCGCATTAAACGAGCAAACCAAGCTGAAAACACGCGATTCAGCAAGGATTACTGACCTTACTGAATTGAAAATAGAGGCGAATTCAAACGCGAAATTGATGTTGATTGATTTACCTTAAGTTTTTAAAAAAATAGATCAGGAGGAGAAACAAAATGAACAATCATCAACTAGGAGCATTCATTTTAAGAGTAGTGTTAGGGATTTCCTTTAGCATTCATGGTTTTGTTAAATTCCAAGGGGGCATTGGTAATATTGCTGGATGGTTCGAAAGCATCGGACTTCCCGGATTTCTAGCCTATGTGATTGCAACGATCGAATTATTGGGAGGATTAGCCCTTATTCTTGGATTAGGAACACGATTGGTATCTGCACTATTAGCCATCATTATGATTGGCGCCACTTTAAAAGTGAAATTAGCCGTTGGCTTTTTGGGGAACGGTCAAATGGCTGGATGGGAACTTGATCTTGCGTTCTTGGCTATGGCTGTATATCTAGCTTTAAATGGCAGTTACGCTTATTCCCTAGATAGGACTTTGGGACTTTCAAAAAGAGAAGAAGCTGCTGCTTAACAGATTAACAATTCCCTAGGTTTCTTAGCTAAAAACGATTGGAAGCCACCAAGGAACGCAATAAACGGTGCGCCCGACATGACTCGGGCTTATTTATTAAACAGAAAGGGATGATCATGATGTCTATCCGCATTTCTTCAACAGATCAACAGGCATCCGGAGGATTTGACGAAGGAAAACTGGTAGAGCAGAAGCCTATTGGCTTTCCGGGAGAAGGATCAGCCGTAGACCGTGTGGGAACTTTGTTTTATTGGGCGTGGTTTCAAGCAAAAGAAGATGCCTATCTCCCGCCTCATCCTCATAGAGGATTCGAAATCATTTCCTACCTTTTAAATGGAACCGTGCATCATCAAGATACGCTTGGAAATGAAAGATCTCTTCATACTGGTGGTTTACAGGTCATGCAAACCGGTAGTGGGGTTCAGCACTCCGAAAAATATAAAGAAGGTACTTCCGGATTTCAAATTTGGTTTGAACCATTCATGGGCGAATCCAACTACGTTACACCCACCTATGCTGATTATGAGGATCACGAACTTCCCGTTGTTGTAACGGATGGTGTTACTGTTAAAACCATAGTGGGTGAAAATTCTCCCGTTCACTTAGTGGCAGACTCTAAAATGTGGGATGTCATAATCCCTGCTGGACATAAGTTTGAGCGCGATATACCCAAAAGCTACTCCATTGCAGGTCTTGTCGTGGAAGGTCAGTCGGATTGGCATTTCGAATCTGAAACAAGATCGGTAGATACAAAAGAGTTTGTAGTATGCGAAGCTACTACACCCAGTGCTTTAAAAATCGAAGCGAGCGCTAACGACGATACTCGCCTCATTCTAATTCAAGTGCCAAGTGTGCTCCCTTATCCTTCGTATAAAGAGGTTAAGCTTAGAGTTAAATTAAAAAAAGATGAATAAGTAAAGGCATAAGAGGAAGGAAGTTCACTGCTTACATTATTTTAGAAGAATCGGGAATATTTCCTTTGCATAGCAGCTTACGGAAATTATATTGTGTTTCATGAGCTTTTTACTTAACTATCGCGATTCAATTGCAGGGTATGCGATTGGCATCGGATTAATAAAAATTTATTCTAACGGGGTTCGATTGTTCGATAAGGAGTTGGGCTGCGTTCGGCAGTCCTTTTTTGTTCGGCTAAAGGGCAACATTGCGTAATACTTAGGGATTAAAACCTATAAGGAAAAGTTCCTCCATACTATTATCCACCGGGACTATCAAAACAATAATTTAGACCGACCTATACATAAGGGTCGGTCTTTTTGTTACGAGGAAAGTTTATTTGCGGGTTTTAATTACAAGCATTAATGAATTTACAATCCTAAACATGGGCTAATTCAGGCGTTTGAACATGTAGAGGAGGTGGAATTAACCAGCCCTTTTCTTTGTTGATTCTTAATAGTCTTGCACCATACTGAGCCTTAGCGGTATGAAACTGTCCAAACATCATAGCGATGTCCTCACGGATAGATTGTCCTATAACTTGACTACAAGATACCAATCCTGTTGCAATGTCCCTAGATACAGCAGCGGCTATCTCAGGATCTGTAAAACGTGCCCCAGCCGGAATACTTTCTAAATTTGCAACTGGACGTTCTGGTGGAGAGGGAGGAAGCCCAATCCCGTTGGCTTTTAATAGTGTCTCAACTTGGTCAATTGATTGCTTCATATTACTAAGCATGTCTTCAAGAAATTTTTTTAGATCAGTATCACCTGTATGATTAATAAATGTTTGGTATCCTGCCACCAATCCCTTGGTTGTTGAAAGGTAGCTCCAAACACCAAATACTTCACCATAATGCATTGGTTCATTTTGAGGATTGCCGCTCAATACTCCCATAATCGTCCTCTCTACACTCATTAATGTTGTAAAGTTCATTTTGGGTTCTCCTTTGTAAAGAACTTAACCCAAGTATATTTTTGGCAAAGTAGGGAGATTTCAATAATGAAAAAATTCCCAAGTTGTTGCTAACGGGAATCGATTGTTCGATAAGTTGGGCTGCATTAGGAAGTCCTTTTTTGTTCAGCTCAGAAAAAATTAGATTGTTGAAGATAGTTTATTACTTTTCTTGGAAATGATTAAGCTAGGTGAAGAAATAAAATATTAGAAGGTTAGGGTTCCAAATTGAACAATTATCATTATTCATATTCAGATATTGAAGAGATCCAGCGAAAATTAGTTGAAATGCGTTATGAATATTGGATTCAACATGATTTATTTACATTTCAATGGTGGATGTTATTGACGCTATTTATAACTCCGTGGGTTATTTGGTGGAGTGTTCTGGATAAGCAACGTATTCTTGAAATACTTTTATACGGCGTATCTTTAGCTCATTTTGTATTCATTTTGGATGCAATCGGAAAAGAATTAACACTTTGGGGATATCCATATAATCTTGAACCGTTAATGAATCGATTCTTACCTATTGATACATCAGCGCTGCCAGTTATCTACATGTTAACCTACCAGTATTTTTCGAGATGGAAAGCATTCCTTTGGGTACATATTTTGTTGGCATGTATGTTTACTTTCGTCTTAGAGCCTATACTTGTATGGTCAGATATTTATAAGATGAATAAATGGAAACATATCTATTCTTTTCCAATTTATTTTACACTTCCCGTAATAATGAAATGGTTCATCGAGAAAATAAAATTTCAAACTGTCCAGAGTAAATAACCTGGCTTCGGTTGGGGTGTATCTTTTGTATATTCATGCCTATAATGGACATAACAAGATTAAACGACGAAAGGAGGATTTTAAAATGACTATTATTCGTCACCTCATTCGCTTTGCCGTTGCAGCACTTGTATTGCTATTAGTCGGATGGATTGTCCCAGGATTTGAGGTTGTAGGGTATTGGAGTGCATTCTTAGCTGCCATTATTATCGCAGCTATTGGATGGGGGATTGAGGCATTCATGGGGCCAAGAATATCTCCTTATAGCCGCGGGCTTATTGGGTTTATTGTAAGCGCGATTGTCATTTACATTACTCAGTTTTTTATTGCAGGTGTTCGAGTCACCATGATTGGAGCACTTATGGCAGCTATCGCAATCGGGATTGCTGACTTGTTCGCGCCGGCCAAACCTCGTATTGCTCAGGAAGAAAGAGGAGGGCATGATGATTAAAACCTTGCAATAAGATCAGAGTAGAAAAATAATTTGACTGTTTATATGGTTTTATTTATCAACCGTAAACCGTTCAATATCTCAACTTATTTCTCCAGTTTGCAGCTGGAGCTTTTTTATTTTTTAGGACAAAGAGTGATAATAGTCTTATAATAATTTATCATTATAATCAAACTTGAGTGAGATCTTCATCTCCTTCTCGTACACTCATGAGCTTGCTTCGGCAGGCTTATTTTTTTGTATAACGTAGAATCTGAGTTGATATTGCAACTTGTACTAAAAGGCTTCTTTTGTGCGCTTGACAGCGTATGGGAAAGGGCAGAATTGTTCGAATTTTTTAATAGGTCTTTAGCATGATGAATACGATAGTCAAGCAAATATTGGTGAGGGGAGCTTCCTGTATATTTCTTGAACATTCTAATAAGAGGCACTAAAGAAAGACAAATCTCAACCGGATGATATTCAATATGCTTCCCCTTTTGCAATAATTTGGTAGTAATTGGTGATAATACCGTTAAATTCAAAACAAGCAGGCGAAAGAGAGTTTTGATAATGGAATTTCTAACTTTTATTACACAATTTGCAAAACATCCCGGGATGGTCGGAAGTATTGTTCCAAGTTCTAAATACCTGACTAGACGAATGCTGGCCCCTGTGAACTGGCAGGAGGTTAGGGTTGTTATTGAACTAGGTTGCGGGACAGGTGCGATAACACGGGAAATCATAAAGCGACTACATAAAGAACCGACCCGGATCACGCTATTTGAGCGGAATTCGAATTTTCGGAGCTTGCTTAAGAAAAGGTATCCTGATTTGCCCATCTATGAAGATGCACAAGCGTTAAATACGGTTTTGAAATCGCAAAACAAAAAAGCGGACGTCATCATTTCGAGCTTGCCCTTTTCCAATTTTCCCGATGTGCAGCAGGATTTTATCCTACAGGAGGTCCACAAAGCACTTGATGATGAGGGAATATTTATTACGTATCAATATAGTTTGCAAATGAGGCAGAAGCTTGAACAATGCTTCTCGAAAATGAGTGTGCAGCTAGAGTGGATTAATATTCCGCCAGCTTGGATTTATACCTGTACCAAATGAACGATGAATAACCATACGTTACCTCCCATGTATGGTTATTTCCTTTTATTTCCTTCATCCGTATTTCCGTTTTTAGGAATAATGTAATAAGGAAGGTCGGGAGGTACAGGTTATGTTGAAGATATTATGGAAAGACGATATCTTTATTTCTTTGCAGTTGCTTGGGATCATGCTGAAGTCCTTTTTGTTTGTTTACCTTGCGACGGGTATGACGTATTCGTTATCTCCTTTTCACCTGGAAGATGCAATGGGATCCTTGCCATTGCATTTCTCTATCTATTTAGCCTTTCTGTCGTTTGTTTTTTTGGGTAAGCGAAAGGCTTACCTGGCTCTTTTCCTCAATTTCATCTTCAGTTCTATCCTGATCATCGATTTAGTCTATTTTCGTGGCTTCGGGGTACCCACCTCGCTATTCGCCTTAGCGATGATTGGACAGTTAGGGGATGTGGGGGATTCCGCATTTGAGCTTATTCACCCGTCGGATTTCCTTTTTTGGGGAGATGTGATCTGTTGGTCTATTCTCCTTTTGATTTACCGGAAAAGCGATGGAAGGACGGAAATCCAGGTCCCGAGGTTTATCATCTGCCTGGCTTTTGCGGTTGTGGTCGGCATAGCCGCTTATCCGGAGGGCTTAGTGCAGAAAGTGTTAAAAATTAAGCATCGGCCCATTTTTGCTATCCAAAAAGTTACTTCCATTGGCTACCATATGTTCGACTTCTATGATTACATGCGAGCATCCCAGCCTGTCTCCTTGACAAATCATGAGAGGGATGAGGTGGATCAATGGTTTGTTAAAAATAAGGAAATCAACAGGCAGCAGGCAGCCAATGATCAGTTATACAAGGGGATATTTCAAGGCAAAAATGTCATTTTTGTTCATTTCGAGTCCCTGGAAAGCAACGTGATCAATCAGCACATAAATGGACAGGAGATCACACCTCACTTGAATAAGCTGCTCGCTCATAGCTTTTATTTTGAGAAGATCAAGGAACAAGTGGGGGAAGGAAATTCAGCTGATGCTGAATTTATGGTATTTAATTCTCTATATCCTTTATCTCAGGGCATCATTAGCCTGCGTTATCCTTCGAATAGCTATTTTGCTTTCCCTAAAGAACTTGTTGAGAATGGATATGAGACAGCGGCATTCTTGGGAATGGAGAAAGGGTTTATGAACATGGCCATTGTGTTGCCTAATTACGGGTTCAAGCAAATCGTTTCCCTCCCTTATTATCAATCTCCTGAAAAAATTGGTTTGGGGATACCTGATCAAGAGATGTTTAAGCAATCTCTAAGCTATATTAGGAAATTAAAGAGGCCATTTTTTGCTTATATGATTACCCTGACGAATCATGTACCTTATAGGCTCCCCCCACACCTGCTAAATCCTTCTTTGACGAAGGGGATGAAAAACAATGGCGTTACTCGGTATCTCCAAAGTGTCCACTATGTGGATCGGGCGTTAGGTTCTTTTATCGAGGGATTAAAGAAAGAGGGGTTATTGGAGCAGACCGTCCTTGTCATTTACGGAGATCACCAAGGTGTCAACAAGTATTATGCGGAGGATGTACAAAAAAGCGGGCTTACCTGGCTTAAAAATAATAAGAATCTGCCTCTGCTGATTTATCATCCCTCTTTGGAAGGGGTAAGGCTAAACCAAATGGGAGGACAGGTAGATATCCTTCCAACGGTTCACTATTTATTAGGACTGAAGACGGATCCTCGAGCTGCTTATCGTGTGGGTCGAAATTTATTCAGTTCACCTAGGGGATTTGCGGTTTTGAGAAATCAACAATATGTAGCAGATGATAGGCCTGCCGAGGATATCCAGCATCACCGGCAGCGAGGCACGGAAATCAGTGACAAGGTGATACAGGGCAACTTCTTTCCGGAGTCATAGAAATTCGAAAGTGATATCGAATCCCTTTCATATCCATAAGGAAAAGATTAGAGGGTGTCTGATAAACTTTTTGGACACCCAGTTATGCAGTGAGAATTAAATCTTGGCGTCATCCAAGGTTTCTAGCTGCTTCTTTTCCCAAGCTTCATCGAGTTCTGGGAGGAGGAGCACACTTTCTTGTTCATTTGGATCTGTGCGGGCAATCAAAGCCGTGCAAGAGTGCGTTTGACTTGGATTATAGGGCAGATGAGGTATGCCTGCTGGGATGTAAAGAAAGTCGCCTTCTTCTATATCCATTCGTTGCTCAAGCTTCTCGCCATACCACATAACAGATTTGCCTTGCAGGACATAAATGGCCGTCTCATGACTTTCATGGAGATGAGCATTGGCCCGTCTTCCGGGGGGAATGGTTAATAGATGCATGCAGATTCCTTGTGAACCAACGCTTTGCTTTGAAATGGCCTCGTTGTAGTCAAAACCCTGCTTTCCGTGATAAGTTTTGGACGAGCGAATGAGTCGACAAGTGCGTGGTGTATCCACTTATTGTGCCTCCTATCCTCATTGGGTTGGAACTATATTGGAAGTTCTCTTGTATTAATTACTTCAAAAATGCGAAATAAATTCCTGGTTTTGCGGAGATCCCTGCTGAAATCTCTCGATAGGCGGGAAAAGTGTCTTTCCTTTGGGAGGATGAATACTCTAATAGAAAAATCATCTCGAGGAGGATTTCCATGGCACTCATCCCTAATGATCCTTTTCGGTACTTAAGTGAAGTACTCAATGAAATGAACTTTAGCCTATTTTCAGGTTCGAACGGAGCCTTTTCCATCCGTTTGGATGAAACGGAGGATCAGCTGATTGCCATTTGCCATGTACCAGGGCTTAAACGAAAAGAGGAAATGGAAGTTGAACTAGAACTAGGTGGAAGGGTTCTTGTCGTAGGGCGCAAAACGTCAGGCTCGTATGAAATGAAAGGCGAAAGGGTGTACAAGAGCAAACAATTTTGTGGCTATTACCGACAAGCCATTCCTTTGCCTTCACCCGTTCGGGGTTGGAGCACAACCTATTCAAACGAGGAAGTAAAAATTTTCATGCCAAAAGTCAAATAGTGACTGTCAAAGGAAAGTGGAAGGAAGAAAGCCAATCTGGAAAAAAACGGCTTTCTTTTTTTCTTTTTAATTCTGCCGTCAGGGCGAGTTAAACCATAGTCTGTTGGTATAGTTTTCCATACTGACCCTTGACTGAAAAAGGAATTGACCGCCCTTGAGCTATGAACTCCGCGGTCTATGTCATTGAACCTGAGCAGACCTATTTGAGGAAGGTCAGTTGTACAACCAACCTGTAACGCCAAATGAAACAAATGTGACCGCTTGTTATCTGACTTTCCACTTTAAATCATAAGGATCTTTTTCTATCGAGATAGAATGCCCGTTACTTTCAAAAAAGAAGGATTTGCTCCTGGCTAATCTATAACCGAATTTGATATGAGTGGTAAGTTTGTGAAATAAAGTAAGATCTAATGGTTCTTTTATATAATAAATGACTTCGTCATTCCATTGTGGGGAATGCTTTATGGCCTCCTTTAAGAAGGGGGAGATTTTTTCTACCGCAACAAGCAGGGAAACTCTCCTGGTTTTGCTTTTTTTGAAATATTTTTCCCTCATACTTTCTTCTTCTTTCTCTTCTTC
Organism: Ammoniphilus soli; assembly: GCF_040813775.1. Taxonomy (NCBI): domain Bacteria; kingdom Bacillati; phylum Bacillota; class Bacilli; order Caryophanales; family Paenibacillaceae; genus Ammoniphilus; species Ammoniphilus soli. The sequence goes on along the minus strand of NZ_JBEGDL010000013.1, from coordinate 140,281 downwards.
GATAAGGTGGATTGGACTAACAGACTGAATATCATATCCAAGAAAAAGCGTATCCAAATATTTTTCAATCAATTGTTCTACCAATATAAACTATAGTTCATTTTCCACCGAGGGCAGTTTTAAAAGCCTTGGCACCACGCAAGGGACTCCGACGATTGCAAATAAGGGGTTATTTTTTTCTAGTTTGTTATTTTTAAGCAATACCACCAAATTCAAATAATTTTTATTCGATAACACCGGAAACGGATGTGAAACATCTACGGCCATAGGAGTTAACAAAGGAAAAATATGATTAAAATAGTATTGATACAAAAATGTTTCTTGTTCAAGATTGATTTGATCCATCGAAAGAAATTGAATATTTTTCGGTTCCAATGCAGAAAGAATGACAGATAGACTCCGAGTTAATTTTTTGATTTTATTTTCAATGCGACAATGATTCAATAGTGGTTCTTTTGGAAAACAACAACCCATGCTGTTTAACAGTCTATCATAACGTTTGTCGCGGTAAGGAACATGTGAGAAAAGCCATTCATCAAAGGATGATGTGATTGCAGCAAGATCATTTAGAAGCTCTAAGAGAGGTTTTTCTTCATCTAAAGCCTTATGAAGGCGCTGTAAAACAGTACACCATTCTAAACTCTGTCTAAAATGCGGATTGTGAGAACCGGAGATGATCATTTCGTTTAACCCTCAAACAAATTTAATTAAAGTACTTCCATCACTGGTTGAAGCACCGGTGAAATGATGATTTGATCTTTTTTGCTTCTCACGACAAGTGTTACCTGCCACGAATTAGCTGCCCATTGTATCTTTTTTTGAATTTTCTTTTCGTATTTCATAAAATTTTTCCAGTTGATATCTATTACCACGGTTTGTTGTTCTGGATCATATTGAACGCTTTTAATTTTTGTACTTTGCTTATGTTCATAGTCCAATACATCAGCGATTCGTAGGATCGATATTAGTGACTGCAACTCCTGAAGATCTTGATCGCAACTATCCAAATCCAATATCTCCGGTTTCCGATGATTCAATACGATAAGCCCCACCGTACGACGTTCTTTCTCCTCCAGATCATTTAAAAATCGGTCATGCATAATTAGATAACGACTATGTTCATGATGTTCCCTTTTCCCAATAAAATGGCCAATATCGTGCAAGTAAGCGGCTAAAGTAACATATTTTAAGTGAATTTCATCAAGTTTATGCAGTGTTTGCAAAGAAGTAAATAGGTGTTGCGCTAGATGGGATACATACTCAACATGTGCTTGATCACTATGATATTTCGTTATCATCTTTTCTAATGCCGATGATATTTTGTCAGGCAATGTCTATGTCCTCCTTCGATCTGATGTCTACTAAACTATTTTTAATTTATGAAATATTCAATATATTATATCTATATCCTATTATTGTTGCAATCATTACTAAGAATTTGGATAAAATGACACCTGGGAGTGTTCATTTTCAGTCGGAAGCTGGTAATCCGAGTAACCAGCCTCTACTAGATGGGGAAAGCGAACACCCTACCTTTACCATTAATAGAGAAAAGAAAGGATGAATAGGTACTTATAGTACTCGTTATCAGGAACAGAATGGTCTTACTTTTGTGAATAGTTGAACAAACTGGGCAACCAATGGGTTGTTCTAGCAGTAAACCGGTAAGAAGAATGAACTTATTAATGACTCTCTTGGAGAACAGCTTGCTTTACTGGTCGCGTTCTATATGGACAGAAGATGGATCACGAAGAAAACAGGGAGAAAATCAGAAGGTTCGGTGGTTGGAAGGTAGTTTAAAACATATGTCAAGTAGAAGCCAATAACTCTGGCTTCTACTTTTTCTTAGCTTTTCTAATCTTTCAGAAATATGGAAGAAGGAGCAACTCCTCTTGCGTTAGAACACAAATGCCAGTTGTTCATCCTTATCCCTTGATTCAGATGATAGGGGTTGTTCCTTTTCAGGGATATGAGAGGGTAAATCGTACGCTTCTAGTATTGAGTATACGCGGTTCATAAGAGTCTAAACATAGGTGCGTGAGGGGTACGCTGATTGGTATTGCTTCGTGTATGCGGCTAAAAAATCAGGTGCACATGTTTCTAATGTTTTGAAATACCAGGTTCTCACTCCTGGCTTCAGTCGCAGTAAAGAGGGAACAGCGTACACTGCCTGGTGTGCTTTTACTTTGGACTGGGGAACATCGGCTTCAGAAGAACTCCAAAAAGTCTTACCGGAAACAAGTATAGTTGGTGCTTTTAAAAATACATTCTTTAAAGTATTTAATGAGCCCCTTCACAAAGGATTGAAGAGCGATGTTTATTTAACCAGTGCTGATGAAAAGGCCAAAAGCATTGTAAATGATTTGCTCGAAAGCATTTCATTTCGATTAATTGATGGCGGAGAACTTAAGAATAATAGGACGATTGAACGTATGACGTTATCTGAAAGAGAAGTATCTATGCGTTATGGGAATTATCCGCATGTATCTTTTCGGATGTGGGGACTCGAAAAGGAGTGAGCCGCGAATGTCATAGCTGATTAAATTAAAGGGGGTGTCCCAAAACTCGGTTTTTAGGACACCCTCCCTTTTGATGGATGAAGAAGTAAATAAGTGGAGAATCGCCACTAAAAATCAAAATCGAACTAGAAAAAATCAAAATAGTGGGAAGATCGCCATCTAATTTAACTTAGGTCCTTCATTTTGGCCGTTTCACCACCAATAGTGGGCGTTTTTCCATCTAAATATAGGATAAAGAAATGATATGGACGTGTAATTGGAGAATATCCATCTATTTCAGGCTGACCCCCAAAAGTCGCTTCTTATTTCCTATAAGGGACGGCCTCTATTGATTTTTATTGGTGTTCCGGAAATGATAACGAACCATACCAAGCATCTGCCATGATCCATCATCCCCGTTTCGGATATTAATAGAAAACGAGTGATATCCCTCGTTGCCAAGTTCAAAACAGTTGCTTCCCCATCGAGTGTTGGGGATTCAGATGTCCATCCTGCTGCCTGACGATTTTTACTTTGGACCAGATCCCAAAGCCGACTGCAATATGCATTACACACCTTCATGCTGACCATTTTGATTACGAGTCGATACAAATACATTGGGGTTCAGATATACCCGTACTGGTTCCTCAAGAGTCTGCTGGGCTAGCTGAAAAAACAGGTTTAAAGAATGTGGTCGGTGTTCCAATAGGATATTCGGAGGAATTTTGTACTTTGGTCGTAAAAGCAGTACAGTCCATGGATGGATATGGAACTCCTCAAGTTTCATGGATAGCAGAAGGAAAATAAGAAAGATCATTCATTGCGGTGATACACTCTGGCATGGGTATTGGTAGAGAATTGCGCGTGAACATGGTCCGATCGATATCGCTTGTTTACCGGTGAATGGGCCTATTCTGAATGTTTATGGCATGCCCATGCAAAGCTCCGCCGGCGTGCATGACCCCTGAAGAAGCAGTAGAAGCTGCAAAGATATTGGGGGTACAAAAGTTAATACCCATTCATTATGGAACATTTAATAATCCGCCGAATTATATCGAAACCCCTAATTTAATGGAAAGATTGCAGTGCAGGGCACAAGAACAAAAGGTCGATTTAGAGATATTGATTCCCGGTGAGCCACTGAATCTCTCTTAGATAAAGATCTTTTTATTGAGGTGTAAAACAAAAAGCCGCATAATTCTTTAGGAGGGCTTTCCTCATGCATGGAAAGATACGAATTGACCTTCAATCGTATGGCACGTTAGGTTTTCGGGCCTATACACCATTCGATACATAGGTACAGTCATAGTCTAAAGCCCTGTCATTTGAAAAACAATCCCATATAGATATATAGATTATTATACGGGGAGGCATTCATATGGCCAGTTTTCGGATGGCAGTGATGACTAAGAATAAAATTAAGCGCAAAATTCTTGCTCGTCCGGAAGTTACGGGTATTGGGGTGGGTTTTGCAGATCCTAAACGCCCAAATAGAGAGGCAGCAATTATTCTATATACCCAGCAAAATTTATCAACTTCTAAAATTGATGATCTGCAATCTGCCGTATCCGCCATGATCAGAGCGACAGGCTCAAGTACATCTACGCCAGTGCGAATTATTCAAGCTGGAACAGCAACGGCAACTATGCCTGGACCCAGTCCAAAAGATATGAGGCTAACACAGATTTATCGGAACAGACATCGTCCGGTTCCGGGAGGGGTAAGCGTTGGTCTTTCTAACGGTTCTTTTGGGACCTATGGACTTACAGTAATCAAAGGTGGGCAGTTATTTTTATTGGGAAACAATCACGTGTTAGGGATCAATAACACGAACCAATTAACACAAATCGTCCAGCCTGCTTTTCTAGATGGAGGATCATTTCCAAATGATAAAATAGGTGAATTATCCCAAATTGTTCTTTTCCGCCCCCAGCCACAAGTGAATTATATCGATGCTGCAATTGGTCTCCCCACTTCAGATGCGATTCTGGATCCACGATACCTCACTTCTGGCAGTGAACCGGATCGGCCATTCTTTACAAGGCTTATTACCATACCAGGTCATCTCAGGAGTTATCGGGTTGGACTCCAGGTCTTTAAGACCGGACGCGCCACAGGCTTTAAATCCGGGGTCGTGGAATCGGTCGATACAGATGTAGATGTCACCTTTACTGGTATAGGTACCTTTTCCTTTGAAAGACAAACCATTGTTACATCATCACAACTTTCAGTATCTGAACCGGGAGATTCAGGTTCGGTTTGGTGTTCTTTAGCCTCTACCTATGCGGCAGCTGTTAATTATGGTAGATATTCAGATGGCCGCTCCATCAGCTACCCGATTCATTGGGCCATGCAAGCCTTTGGGACTTTAGTTGCTTTACCTGCAAGTAAGTCCGGATCGGTCAGAGGGAGAGCTCATAAAGGCAATTTTTCTTATATTCAACCGCTTACTAAAGCCCAATTAAGTACTATTAGAGTGGTAAATGCAAGAGCAAAAAGATAGAAAATCAAGATAAAGATCGATAACACAAAAGAAGTTGTCTATTTAATAGCAGATGTCCAAGTGGACACATCCATGCTCAAATTTGCCCCCCATTCGAATACAACATTAGCTTTCGTATCGCTGAGAGCAGATGGAGAGAGGGATTATACCTTTCATCACGATTGCAAATATAAGGTGCACAATTAAGGATTGACAAATCTAGGCCGGATGAAGTATGATTTTTCTCAAATATTAACTACGTTGAAAAGGAATAGTAGGATTTTCGGGACGATCAGAGAGCTGTTGGGTGGTGCGAAACAGTCGTAAGGAAAATCCGAACTCGCCTTGGAGTAGCTCGCTGAAACATCAGAAGTAGGTGGAGCCGGAGCCTAACCGTTACAGTAGGAGGATATAAGGTTTAAAAGAACCCGTATCCGTTGGAGTGCATATCCGATGTCTGGGTATGAATTAGAGTGGTACCGCGTAAGATGTTAATAGTCTTTCGTCTCTATGTTTAGAGATGAAAGACTTTTTTGTTTTTGTATCGCCATTATTTATAGAAAAGGGTGGATGGGAAATGCAAAGTCATCGAAAATACTCCAGAAGTTACTTTATGCCTCCGGTTAAGAGCTTGAAATGGACAGAGAAGGAATATATTACGGAGGCGCCGATCTGGTGCAGCGTAGATCTGCGGGATGGAAATCAGGCTTTAATCGTTCCTATGAATTTAGAAGAGAAGCTCGAATACTTTCAAATGCTCGTCAAAATTGGCTTTAAGGAAATAGAGGTCGGCTTCCCTGCCGCATCGGAAACGGAATTTGCTTTTTTGCGTACGTTGATCGAACAGGATCTGATCCCGGATGATGTGACGATCCAGGTTTTGACGCAATCAAGAGAGCATATTATCGAGAAAACCTTCGAATCGCTGCGCGGGGTGAACAAAGCGGTCGTGCATTTGTACAATTCCACCTCGGTTGCACAGAGGGAACAGGTTTTCAGAAAATCAAAGGAAGAAATTATCGATATTGCCGTAACAGGGGCAAAGCTGTTGAAGAAATATGCAGAGGGAACCGAGGGCCATTTCCAATTTCAATATTCCCCAGAGAGCTTCACGGGAACCGAGATAGACTTCGCATTAGATATTTGCAACCGGGTGCTGGATGTATGGCAGCCGACGGCTGATAACAAGGTGATTATCAATCTTCCCGCTACGGTGTCGCTTTCCATGCCTCACGTTTATGCAAGCCAAATTGAATTTATGAGTGATCATCTAAGTTACCGGGATCATGTCATTCTATCCGTCCATCCGCACAATGACAGAGGAACAGGGGTTGCCGATGCAGAGCTGGCCATGCTTGCGGGTGCTCAGCGAGTCGAGGGAACGCTGTTTGGAAATGGGGAAAGAACGGGCAATGTGGATATTGTAACCCTTGCTTTGAACATGCTTTCCCACGGCGTGGATCCGAAGCTTGATTTTACTAGAATCCCAGAGATTATCTCCGTGCATGAAAGATTGACAAGAATGAAGGTCAGCGAGAGACACCCTTATGGCGGCGAGCTCGTCTTTACCGCATTCTCCGGCTCCCATCAGGATGCGATTGCCAAAGGAATGAAATGGCGTGAGGAAGAAGAATGTGAATATTGGACGGTACCTTATCTATTGATTGATCCGATGGATATTGGCAGAGAGTACGAAGGAGATATCATCCGAATTAATAGCCAGTCTGGCAAAGGTGGAATCGGTTATATTCTCGAGCAGAAATACGGGCTTGATTTACCTCAACAAATGCGTGAAAGCTTTGGGTATCATGTGAAAAATGTATCGGACCACTTGCAAAAGGAGCTTCTGCCTGAAGAGATCTATGATATTTTCCTAAAGGAATATGTGAATATTCAAGCGCCTGTAGAGTTCATCCAGTACAGGTCTGCTGAAAAAACCGGATTTGAAACCATGGTCACGATCCGAACAGAGGATCAGGTTCAGGAATTTGCAGGTACAGGAAACGGAAGATTGGATGCCATCAGCAACGGCTTGCAAAACGCCCTAGGCATTGCCTTTACCAACTTGACTTATAAAGAACATGCTTTAGAAATTGGTTCTGGATCACAAGCCGTCACGTTCATCGGCATTACTTCTGCGGATGATACGGTTTATTGGGGTTGCGGAATGGATGCAGATATCATGATCTGTTCTGTAAAAGCCCTGTTTAGTGCGGTAAACAAGCTGTTAGGCGGAGCTTCATTGAAACGGTAATCCCTGATAATTAGGTTGAAAAGATTGTTCTAACAAAAGCCAGAGAAGCATTTTCTCTGGCTTCTTTTCTTTAACTAGGCAAATAATATATTTCGTTTAATGACTTTAGGTATATTGATGTTTAGTAAGCTTAATTTGCGTATAGATTTTTTACGGAGTTACGTGATGTGAGAGCGGGTTCTAAGGTAGATTGAATGGTTGTTGATTTAGCATTTTGATTTTCGATTTGATCTAGGATTGTTCGACAGGCAATATGACCAATCTCATTAATCGGCTGTGAAATGCAGATCTTGAGAAGCCACCGTAAAGTCCGTTGTCTGAAGGCAGTGTCATTATACTTGCTATGTCTTTTCTTTTTTGTCCAAAAATATGGAGAAATTGGATTGACAAGCATAATTTATATGTGTAATATAATATTCAGATTATAATATTAATTTAAAATAATCCATTATTAATAGGTTATAACGTTATATCAATATATTCAAATGTTGGATTAAAGATCATGAATCTACATAGAAGAAATAGAAGCTTGAAAGGGGGTGGAGGTCGAGCCGTTTTGCAAAAGGTTATATCCATATAATCTTTATCTACTAAGGAGGGTTATGAAGTGTTAAAGAAAAAATGGGTTTCCCTATTGTTGGGTATGACGGTCCTCGTGGTTTCGGCCTGCAGCAGCTCCCCAAGCAATTCTTCAGGATCAAGCCAATCGGGCACAGAAACAGAAGGTCCGAAACAGCTGGTGATAGCGGCATATGGGGGAAGTTTTGAAAAAGGAATGAAGGAGACCATCATTCCGGCATTCGAGAAGAAATACAATGCGAAAGTGACCTACATCACGGGAAGTTCTGCAGATTCTTTAGCCAAGCTCCAAGCCCAAAAGGACAAACCCCAGATTGACGTCGCATTCTTGGATGATGGTCCCCAAGCCCAAGCGAAAGCATTCGGATTGCTTGCTCCTCTTGATCCAAGCAAGGTAACCAATCTGTCGGAAATCCATGATGTGGCCAAAGACCCCGAGAATATCGGCGTAGGGATCGGCTTAGTAGCGACTGGATTAGCCTACAATACGAAAATCTTCCAAGAAAACGGCTGGAATCCTCCAAGTTCATGGAATGACCTGGCAAATCCGGAATACAAAGGAAAACTGGTTCTTCCTTCTATTGCCAATACCTACGGGGTTCACATGCTCGTAATGATGGCAAAAGCGAACGGGGGAAGTGAAGCCAATATTGAGCCGGGCTTTGCCAAGATGAAGGAAGTCGCTCAAAATGTGCTGACATATGATAAAACCGCAGACGTCTCTAATTATTTCCTCCAAGGGGAAACCGTCGCCTCCGCATGGGGAACGGGTCGCGTTTATACGTTAAAAGCCAAGGATTTCCCTATTGAATTTGTTTATCCGAAAGAAGGGGCCGTGGCCCTTGTGGCAACCGGCAATGTCGTTAAAAATGCGCCAAACGGTGATCTTGCCCAGGATTTCGTCAACTTTGCGCTGAGTGAAGAGGCGCAGAAGACCTTTGCCGAAAGCGTGTTTTTCGGTCCAGTGAACAAGAATGTCAAACTTGAAGCGGACATCGCCGAAAAAGTTGTCTATGGAGAAGACCAGGTAAAGGGCCTTACGAGAATGGACTGGAAGACGATCAATGAAAACCGGGCCGCATGGACAGAAAGAGTCAACAAAGAGATTGAAATTGCCAAGTAATGGGGTGGAGCATGAGCTACTTGTATTTGGATAGCGTGGTGAAAAGATTTAATCAGGTAGAGGTTGTCAAACAGCTGACACTCGGAATTAAGCAGGGAGAATTGATTTCTTTCTTGGGTCCATCCGGCTGCGGTAAAACGACGACGCTGAACATGATAGCCGGGTTTCTTGAAGTGGATGGAGGGGCGATTGAGGTGGGCGGGATTCGCGTTCACCATCTTCCTCCCTATAAGCGGAATATGGGGATGGTATTTCAAAATTATGCCTTGTTCCCGCACATGACCGTCTTTGAGAATGTGGCTTTCGGACTGAAGCTTCGCAAGATTCCCCGGCATGAGATCGAGAAAAAAGTAAAAGATGCATTGGCCATGACGAGGCTGGAACACCTCGAGCATCGGTATCCGAGGGAACTGTCCGGCGGACAGCAGCAACGCGTGGCGATTTCCCGGGCGCTGGTCATCGAGCCCACGGTCTTGCTGCTGGATGAACCGCTCAGCAATCTGGACGCGAAGCTTCGCCAGGAAATGAGGGATGAGATTACGGAAATCCAGCGAAAGGTTGGGATTACGACGATCTTTGTCACTCATGACCAGGAAGAAGCGCTGGCGATTTCTGACAGAATTGCCGTGATGCATCAGGGGAAGATTGAACAGTTGGATACGCCGCAAAATATTTATAATCATCCGAAAACCGCCTTTGTGGCCGGCTTTATCGGTGAAGTCAATGAGTTTGCGGGAAAAGTGGTAGCGTCCACTCCAGAGATGGCGGAGATTGATATACACGGCAATGTAGTAAAGCTGCCGACTCCGGTGCAGCAAGAAAAAAACCAGAATGTATCCTTATTCATTCGACCGGAAAAAATGCAGATTTCCAAGACCGTTCCGGAAGGTCAGCCTTTTATGACGGCCAGACTGCAAAGAAAAATATTCCTGGGTTCTAAGACGCGATTTATTATCGGACTTCCGGATCGCCACCTCATTGCGGAAATGCCCAATTCCTCGCTAGCGCATGAACAGTTCACTGATCAGGATGAGGTTTATGTTTATTGGAACCCGCAGGATCTCTTAGTATCCGGCAAAGGGGGCTGACATGAATACGCCAATCGTGGGAAAGCTGGTTTCGCCCTATCCATCGAAGCGAAAGAAATCATGGGATGCATGGCTTCTTGTTCTTCCTTGTCTGCTAATCTTTGTCCTATTTTTTGTGGTCCCTCTATTTTACCTTTTTCTGAACAGCTTTCGTCCTTTTGATCCATCCCAGGGGGTAGGGGATGCTTGGACGCTGCAGAATTACATGAAATTTCTCGGAGATCCCTTCTACCTTTCGGTCCTTTGGCGAACCGTTAAAGTAGGATTGGTAACCACCGTGTTCGCCATTCTCATCGGTTATCCCGTTGCTTACCATTTAGTTCGCACAACAGGCCGAACCAGAAACTATTTTACCTTATTATTGCTATCCCCGTTGCTAATCAGCATGGTGATCCGATGCTATGGCTGGGTGATCTTGCTGTCAAATAACGGAGTAGTCAATAACACCCTTATCGCACTCGGGTTGATTGAAGCCCCCATGAAGCTTCTTTATACCGAGCTTGCCGTGGAAATTGGCATGGTCCATGTTCTGTTTCCGTATATGGTGCTTAGTATTGCGGGTTCATTGGAACGAATCGATCCTTCTGTTATCCGAGCTTCCAATAATTTAGGAGCGGGCCCGGTACGAACCTTTTTCTCTGTCATTCTGCCTTTGAGTCTGCCGGGAGTGTTTGCCGGATCGGTTATGGTTTTCAGCCTGGCTACCAGTTCCTTTGTTACTCCTTCCATTTTGGGAGGGCCGCAGGTCAAGCTGATGTCCTATTTAACCTATGAACAGGTGGCTGTATTGCTGGATTGGCCATATGGGGGAAGCGTCGGATTCATTCTGATCTTTATGACATCGCTCACGCTTCTCGTTTACAGCCGGCTGTTGAGCAAGACCAAATCGGGGGTGGCCATCCAATGAGGTTCAAGCCGGGAAAATGGATACTCAACCTATACGTGTTCCTGGTATACTTGTTTTTGCTGGGACCCGTGATTGTCATTATCCTGTCATCGCTGACGGAAACCGAATATGTCGTCTTTCCCCCAAAAGGAATGACGCTGAAATGGTATGTCGAACTGCTGAACCATCCGGAGTTTATGGAGTCCTTATCCTTAAGCGCAGGGGTTGCGGCAGGAACAGCCCTGATCGCGACAGCCATCGGAACTATGGCGTCAATGGCCCTTGTCCGATATAATTTTAGGGGGAAGGAAGTTCTGATGAACCTGTTCGGTTCACCCTTGCTTATTCCTTCGGTCGTATTCGGCGTGGCCCTGCTTCAATATTTCTCTATGATCGGTCTCGCTGCAAGCCCTGTCGCTTTGGTTTTAGGCCACATCATCCTCACGGTTCCTTACGTCGTAAGGCTTGTCGTAGCGAGTTTGGTAGGATTTAACCGATCCATTGAACAAGCGGCTGCAAATTTGGGGGCTACCCCCTTTCAAGTCTTCTATAAAATCACTTTACCCGTCATAAAATCAGGGATCATAGCGGGAGCGATCTTTTCTTTCATTACTTCCTTCGATGATCTGACAGTCGCGCTATTTATTGTGAGTACGGACGTCGTCACCCTGCCGGTGCGAATTTTCACCTACATCCAATATCAATATGACCCCATCATTACCTCGGTTTCAAGCGTCATGATCCTTATTACCATTGTGCTGATGATCGTGATCGAGAGAATTTTCGGGGTAGGAAAATTATTCGCGGTAAGAAAGAATGGTTAAACGAATGGATTCGTTTTTGTCCTCAATGGAGTGTGAAGCTTTATGAAACTTGATAAAGAATTGCCGGTTCCCCTTTATCACCAGCTGATGAAAATCATGCAAGACAAAATCGTGTCAAAGGAATGGCCTCCGGGTTATAAGCTTCCGACGGAAGTGGAATTGGAAAAGCTGCTGGATGTCAGCCGCATTACCATCAAGCGGGCCATTATGGAATTGGTCAAGGCAGGTCTGCTCTACCGCCAACAAGGGAAAGGAACCTTTGTCTCCCATGAGCGGGAAGAAAGAGAATTATTTAAGATCATGTCCCTAGCCAATGCGAAGGAAACCCTGAAAGAGGCGCATCCCCATAAGCTGATCGAATTTTCTATAGAAGAAGCCGGCATGACGATTGCCGACAAGCTGGATATGGGTCCTGAGGAATTGGTTATTAAAATCTATCGGCTAAAGATGGAGGGAGAGAAACCGATCGGCATTGAACATACCTATCTCCCTTGTCACCTATATCCGAACTTTAACCCCGAAATGATTGAAAATGAACTGATCTACGGAGTTTTGCGAAACCGGTATGGCATTCAGCTGGATCGGGCCAAACTTTATTTGTCGCTTCCAGCAGCCTCTTCAAGTGAAGCGTCTATTCTGAATGTGGAGGAAGGGGCGCCCTTAATTCTCTGGGAAAGATCGACCTATGCGAAGACGGATCAGTTAGTGGAATATTCCGAGTTCATCATCAGGCAGGATAAAGCCAAGTATTTGCTAGAGATTTCGTTATCGGAAACGAATTGAGGCGGATTTCATGAATATTATGGTGGTTGTTCAGTCTATGTTCAAAGGGGAGCATTCCTCTCTCCTGCATCCGGGAGATCAATCAACGGTACAAATCGCAACGGAACTGGCGGAGGCAGCCGGCGGCAAGGTAACGGCCTTGGCCGTCGGGTCCCAGCCGGCAAAAGACGATGTGGAGCTGGCATTGAAAATGGGTGCAAATCATGGAATTTGGGTGAACACCTCGATCCCTGATCAAGACGTATGGACGTATGCCAAGGTTTTGCAAGCTGTTCTGCAAGGACGGTCCATCCAGCTTATCTTGTCTTCCGGTGATACGGATCGTCTCCGGGCGAATCAAGCGATGGCCTGTCTGGCCGGCATTTTGGATCAACCTTTTTACTCCTCCGTTCAGCATGTGGAAATCCGGAACACCCGCCTTTCCATGATAAAAGAAGGGCTAAGCGAAGGGCTAAGCTTGTGCAGGCCCGTCATCCTAACGACCAACCTGCCTAAGCGTGCGGCTGTGCCATATGCTGCGAAGCGATCCCATGCATCCAGCTTGGAATGCTTGGGTGTTGAGGACTTGGGGCTTTCCGAGTTTATAGGCCCGAAGTTTGTTCGCGTAAAAGAGGATTCTAGGATCGAGCAGCATCCTGAGGATCGGCTTGCTTCGCAAGACATCAAGCAGAGAGATGTTCTCGTGGTCGTGCGAGAGGAAGAGGAGCGGATGTTGCCAACCGCCGAAGGTCTGTTGGCACTCGCCGAAAACATCGCGCGCGGCGGACGCGTGACGCTGTTGAATTTGCCGCATTCGTCAGAAAACCTATTATATTCCCATGCGACCGAATTGGTCAAAGCTATTCGGGAGATCAAACCGAGCATCATTTTGCTACATCACGGTCCTCATGAAATCGAGCTTGCTTCTTTCGTTTCTGGCAAATTAGCTCTTGGTGTGGCTGATGATTGTGCTGACATCGGCGTGGAGGACGGAGAAGTGATCTTTACATACCGAACTCCCGACCATTACATGCTCCGAAAAAAAGGAAAATCGGAACCGATCTTAGCCACTGTCCGCTTAGCAATGAATAAGAAATCTAAAGGAAATCAAGAAGAACTTAACGTTATAACATTATAATGATATAACCTTATGAAAGGGGAAAGGGAATGGAAATCTCGAATCATCCCATACTTGGCAAAAGGCCAGGCGGACACCATGTGACCATTACGTTCGAAGGAAAGTCGCTTCAGGCACGGGAAAATCAAACCGTTGCTTCCGCTTTGATGTCACAGGGGATCTATAAGTTGGGGCAAAGCCGGAAGATGGCTCAGGCCAGGGGATTGTTTTGTGCCAATGGCCGCTGCTGCAGCTGCTTTATGACAATCGATGGCCAGGAGCATGTCCGCGCTTGCATGACGCAGGTGAAGGAAGGCATGCGCATCCGCATGAACATGGGGGATCCTGATGTTGGGAGGGATTCGAATGAAAACTGACGTACTGGTTCTTGGCGGAGGCCTTGCGGGGATGGCTGCCGCTTATGAAACAGCTTCAAGGGGGCTGTCGGTCACCATTGTCGATGAGTCCCGGACACTGGGAGGGCAATTGAAGCAGCAGACGCAAGTGCTGAACAACATGCCGGCCCCTTATGAAAATTGGAGAGGTTATGAGTTGGCTGCTCATTGGGTCAAGAAATTGCAAGATGTCCCGATTGACTATTTGTTAGGCCACAGTCTCATCGGACTATATGCAGATGGAAGGTTTGGGCTAAGCAATGGAGAACAACTAGTGGCCATATCAGCAGATCATACCATTGTCGCAACGGGGGCGGCGGAGTGTCCAGCGGCATTTCCCGGGTGGACGCTGCCGGGGATCATGACGATAGGGGCAGCTCAAATTCTGATCAATAGGGAATGGGTGTACCCCGGTAAAACCGGGCTGATCCTGGGATCGAGCGACTTTGCACTGGAAATGGCGATCCAAATGAATGAGTTAGAGATAAAGATTAGCGCGATTGTCGAAAAGAGCGAACAAATAACATGCCAAGATCCAACACTAATTCATAAGGTAAATAGACTGAATATACCTATATATCTGAATACTGGAGTGCTGCAAGCGAGAGGCAATGGCCGAGTGGAATCCGTGACCATAGCTGATAGAGGGAATGATCAGCTTTCTGACCAATACCAGGTAGACTTTATCGCTATAGACGCGGGACGGCATCCCATTCTTGAACCTTTTACTATGCTTTCTTGCGATCTGCTTTATGATGATAGGCTGGGAGGCTGGCTTCCGGGGTATTCGCACCACCTGGAAACCAGTGAAAAAGGGGTTTTTGTGGCGGGGAATGCAGGAGGCATTACCAATCAGGCAGGAATTCTGCTATCCGGGCGGATTGCGGGCTTGAGCGTCGCCGAACGGGTTCATAAGCTGACAGAACGTGACAACGAAGAAAAGCAGGCACTGTGGGAAACTCTTTGCCGGGTGGAATCCGCACCTTCCCTTAGGATATGGGAGGCTAGGGTAAAGCACATGGAGAAGTTCATGAACCATCGTCTTCCCTTGGATCCTCAACAGTGGAGCCTGGTTTCAAGAGAGGGGAGGCTGTATCGTGGATAAAACGTGCATGGTATGCCGATGCGAAGAGATTAATGCCCAGGAAATCGAGGAGGCCATTCGCCTGGGAGCCAGGAATCATGATGATATCAAAAGATTGACCCGATGCGGGATGGGGCCCTGCCAATCGAAAATATGCCGATCGCTTGTGGCTGAAGTCATTGCCGAGGTCACAGGAAAACCGCGATCCGAGATTCCGGTCCCCCGTTTGCGGGTTCCCCTGTACCCCATCCTTATGGGCGTATTGGCCAACCATCAAGGGGAAGATTCCGCCATCCGTTCCGTTTTGGCGGAAGCGGATCCGGAAGAAGGGAGGGGGGAGTAAAGGTGATAAAGGAATACGACACGGTGATCGTGGGCGGCGGTGTCATTGGCAACAGCATCGCTTACCATCTTTCCGAACAGCAGAAAGAAGGCATCTTATTGATTGAAAAGGACTATCCCCTTTCCGGCACATCCGGTTCGACCCAGGCCTGGGTATGGGTTCATACCAAGACGCCCTCGTGGTATGGAGAATTCAGCATGTATAGTGCGGAACTCTACCCCTATTTAGAGAAGAAGATTGGGGATTTCGAGTTTCACCGTACGGGAGGCTTATCTCCTTTTTTCAGGGAGTCTGACCGAGAACATGCCAAAAGGCTTGCGGAAAACCAAGCCAAGGTGGGGATCGAGGTTCAAGTGCTATCCAGGGATGAAGTGTTGGCCATGGA
Organism: Ammoniphilus soli; assembly: GCF_040813775.1. Lineage (NCBI taxonomy): Bacteria > Bacillati > Bacillota > Bacilli > Caryophanales > Paenibacillaceae > Ammoniphilus > Ammoniphilus soli. The sequence continues at coordinate 124,461 of NZ_JBEGDL010000013.1, read as the reverse complement.
GCCGGCCCTTTCCCCGGAAGTGGCTGGCGCTACATTCAGCCGCATTGACGGCAATGTCAACCCTTTGCGTCTGGTCGAGATGTATATGAGGGCCGCGAAAAAGAACGGGGTAGAGTATGAGTATTATAATCATGTGAATGCATTGGAGAAAAAAGAAGGCCATTACCTCATCAGCTCCAATAATAGACAAGTAAAAGCCAAGAATCTCGTCCTGGCAACAGGCGTTTGGTCCAAAGAAGTCGGAAGGCTGCTGGGCATCCATATTCCGGTTCATCCGGTCCGCGGCCAAATCCTGATAACGGAGCCGCTTGCGCCTCTGCTTCATTACACCATCAGCGGCTTAAGGCAAACCCATAACGGGGAAGTCCTCATCGGCTATTCCAAGGAAGAAGCGGGCTTTGACCGGCGCAGTACCCTAGACATTGTCCAGGCCACTGCGAAAATGTCCGTCCAGTACGTTCCTAGCCTGGCCAAGGCCAATGTGGTTCGCAGCTTTTCAGGAATCCGATGCATGCCGGATGATGAGTTTCCGATTCTCGGGACGGTACCCGGCTATGAAGGGCTGTATATTGCGGCGACGCATAGCGGCATCACCTTATCTCCGCTGATCGGAACCCTCATGACGGAACTGATCTTGGAAGGGGAACCTTCCATCCCCATCGACCGGTATAGTATCACCCGATTTAACTAGAGGAGGAATCGAATATGCCCGTACTAAGAATTGAAATGCTGGAAGGCAGAAGTGAAGAAATGAAGCTTATGATGATTCGCGAAGTCACGGATGCGATGGCTCGGTCGCTGAACATTGAGAGGGACGAAGTCGATATCATTGTCCAAGAAATTAAACGCAAGGATTGGGCAACGGGAGGAATGACTTGGGATAAACTATAGGAATGGAAGGAAGCAAAAAGACGTATTTTTCGCGACTAGCCCCTTTCTTTCATCATAATTGCAAGATAATTAGATTGCGATCTTACCTTATTGCAGCTAAAAAAATCCATGCCTATATACTAGGCAGGATTTTTTTATTTTGAAAGATACTTTGTCCATAGCGTTGCAAGCGGAAATCAGCGCGGGCGAACCTATAGGCTCGATCTCTAGGCGGACACCCGATCCCTTATTTCCCCTCAAACATACAAGTTGAAGTTGTTAAAGGACATCTCATCCTCTATTTGTTAGAAACGCACGTAAAAGGTGCCCCATTCCTTAAAATAAAGGAACCTATGTCCGTTTGAGCGTAGAAGTTCCTCCTCATGATTCGATAGCGGCTGCCATGTCCGTAAACATGGCAGCCTACCCCCACAGGTAGGAGACTGTACGGGAGCGAATAAGAATTTAAACAACAATCAAAAGAATGTCCCGTTTTCTATCATGCTTCAATTCGTCTATACTGAAATATAATTCTTATATTGAATTGTAAGCGTTAACTAAAATCGACAAAAAACGGGTGGTGACAGGCACCGTGCAGATTCTGGTGCTCCTATGTGTATTTTTCTTGGCGGCCTGTACTGAAACACCGTTGAGGCAGGAAGATCAGGCAGCGAAAAATCAGGAACAAGTCCGTCTTGAATTTTTTTCGCCTAAAGTGGAGACGGTGGAAATTTTCAATCAGCTTATTCATGAATTCGAAACGGAACATCCGAATATTCATGTTGAGCAGACCACGATCCCCTACGGGATGGATGTACTGAAAAGAAGGATAGCAAGAGGGCAGGCCCCGGATATTTTTATCACGTATCCCCTTGAACGCGATTATGTGATTCGGGCAGAAAAAGGCTATTTGCTCGACCTAACTCATGAAGGCTTTATTCAAGAGATTAACCCAACGGTGCAAAACAGGTATCTGGTCCATAACAGCATGTATGGAGTGGCTTTAACCCAAAATGCAGTTGGTGTCCTCTATAACAAGGATATTTTTGAGCAGTTGCAAATCAAGATCCCCCAAACCTGGGATGAGTTTATTCGAGTTCTGGAGATCATCCGCGCCGCCGGCTTTACGCCCATTCTTATGCCCAATAAAGACGAAGATTCAACCAGTGTATTGAATTTGAATTTTGTCGCCAATGAATTTGACAGCCATTATTGGGATCAGGTTAACCAAGGCACAGCAAGCCTATCACGTGATGCAAGATGGTTGGATGTGGCCGGAAAAATGTTGAAAGTGGTTTCATTTGCCCAAGAGGACTCTTTTGAAGCGGATACGGATCAAGTCAACAAGCGTTTTGCCCATGGCGGGGGAGCCATGTATGTGACCGGCACATGGATGCTGCCGGTGATCGAAAAATGGAATCCGCAGTTGAAGTATGGGATTTTTCCCTTTCCGGGCTCGAATGATCCGCAGAAAAATCAAGTCCTGGGCGGTGTAGACATTGGACTGGCGATTTCATCGGACACGCGGCATCCCGAAGCGGCAAAGGAATTTCTGAGATTTTTAGTCAAGAAAGAAAATGCCCAAAGATTATCCGATTATGAAGGCTCCATCAGCGCTGTCCAGGGAGTGACCGTGAAAAAGGCGGTCGTTTGGCCCCTGGCAGAGCGCGTCCAAAAAGGGAAAAGCGTGAATTGGCCCAATCATTACTGGATAGGCGGAACCCGTGCCGAACGGGATTATCGGATATACAGCCAGCAATTTTTTATGGACAAGGATGTCGAGGCCTATCTGCACCGATTGGATCAAATGTTTTCCTTTTATAGGGAAGAGTAGAAAATGGAGGCGAAGATATAATGCTATGATGCTGAAGCTGCAACATCGAATGATCATTGGATTTTTGTTATTCATTCTTTTGCCGATCCTGATCGTGGGCTGGGTTTCTTATCAGACTTCCGCCAACACCTTGAAGGAAAATATCAGCCAGCAGGTGCTCCAGACCTTAAAAGCACTGGATATGAACCTGTCCTCCTCCTTTTCGGAAATCCATTCCTTTTCGGATACCGTAGTTGATTCCGCTGATGTCCAAGCTCTTCTGAAAGCGAAAGAAAACAATGCGGCGGAGCTGTACAAACAGCGCATGAATATAAGAAGTCTCATGTACAGCAATCCGCTGGTGGAGGATTTTATCCTCTATACGGAGAAAGGAACCGTGTTTCAATTGAAAAGGTCACTTCCTCCCTCTTTTCGGCAATTTCAAGAAAGCCTTTTCTTTCAAGAGATCCTCAAGGAGAAGGGGAGGCCCGTTTGGTTATCGCCGCTTCAACATGATTCGTATGTTCCGCTGGAGAAGTTTGTATTCACACAAGGGCGAATGATCAAGGATTATGACACCCTGGAAAATGTAGGATATTCCATTTTGCATATCAAGATCGACCTGCTCGACCGCATCTATGCCGAGCTGCATCAACCCGGGGCAGAGGAATTAATCATCGACCGGACAGGAAAAATCCAATACAGCTTCGATCATCAATGGATCGGGCAACAGCTGCATATGAGGGACCTCCCAGATATGATTTCCGGAAACCCGGGGCACTTCATGGATACATGGGAAGGAAAAAAGAGCTTGGTTACCTTCTATCCTTTGGAGTTAAATGAACAGGCTAATCTGGATTGGATCCTCGTGTCGATTAAGCCATGGGGTACCCTGTCCAATCAGATTCATTTTATCCGAAATACTACGGTTTCCATCGTCATTGTAGGGATGATCATGGCATTGCTGTATAAGCTTTTTTATGTGAAGAAAATCTTGGGTTTTATCTCTCAGTTTCTTCAGAAAATGAAACGGGCGGAACAAGGGGACTTGGCGGTTCGCATGCCTGCCTTTGATTATTTGGAGCTAACGAACCTGGCTTTGGGCTTTAATCGAATGATTGAGCAGATTGGGCTGCTTTTGCAGCAAGTGAAGCGTGAGCAGGAACGAAAGAGGGAAGCGGAGTTTCAAGTGCTCCAGCAGCAAATCAATCCGCACTTCCTGTACAATACCCTTGAATCGATTAATGCGATGGCCGCTTTGAACGGACAAAAGGAAATCAGCAAAATGACCATCAATCTTGGCAAGCTGTTTCGCATCAGCATCAATGGCGCTTACGAGGTAAAGGTCAGCGCTGAAATCCGCCATGTGATCAGTTACTTGGAAATCCAAAAGATTAGGTTCAATAACCGGTTTGAATATGAAATCGACGTGGAGGATGAGCTGAAGGATCGTCTCGTACTGAAACTGATTTTACAGCCGCTGGTGGAAAATATCCTCTATCATGCTTTTGACCTGCAGGAGGAATCCGGGCTCATTGCGATAAAAGGATGTATGGAAGAGGGGAAAGGCTGTTTTTACATTCGGGATAATGGAAAAGGGATGAGCCATGAAGCCTTGACCAAATGGAATAATCAGCAATGGCTAGAGGATCGCCACAAAAACAGCGGACATGGCTTAAAAAATGTTCACGACCGCTTGAAGCTATATTATGGCCAGGCTTATGGACTGATGATTTGCTCTTTGGAGGGCGCAGGAACAACGATCAAGATCACGTTTCCACTAGATAAGGGTGATTCGCATGGCGTTTAAAGTATTCATTGTTGATGATGAACCGATCATTGTAAAGAGTTTGGCGAATATCATTAATTGGCAGGACCTTGACTGTTTGGTGGCAGGAACGGCGGAAAACGGAAAGCAAGCTTTGGAAAGAATTAAAGCCTTGGAACCGGATCTGGTTCTGTCCGATATCTGCATGCCTTCGATGAATGGCCTTGAGCTGCTCAAAGAAGTCAGCCAGCTGCCCCGTCAGCCCAAGGTGATCTTGCTAAGCGGGTATGATGAATTTGAGTATGCGCGGGAAGGGATCAAATACAAGGCCTTTGATTACATCCTCAAGCCCATTGATTACGATGAATTGGAAGAATGCGTGTCCCGTGCCATCCGTGAACTGGAACGGCTGCAGAAAAACAGGCAGGAGGAGATCAAACGTCAAATTTACGAGCTCCTGACCCTAGGAACGGCTGACATCGCTAGCGATCTTCGACACGGCGCCTTTGCAGCGATGATTATAGAATGGGATAAAAACGCGGAAAAACAAGATGCCATTTGGCAGTGGTTAAGTGAAAAAGTGAAACAGAACGAGCCCGAGAGCTGGTTCCTCTTGAAGCTCCAACCGATGGAATTTACCATCGTGTACGCGTCTCAAACGGCAGACGAATCGGAGACCAAACGGACAATGAAGCGCATGGCAAGCGAATTATCTGCATGCTGCAGCGATCTGCACATCTCCATTGGGAAAGTCGTAACCGAACTGGATCGCATCACGGAGTCCTATGGGCAAGCCAAAGACATGCTAAAAGGAAAGCTTTTCCTAAATGCGACGGTCATTACAGAAGAGGAGTTCCAGGAAGAGCTGAAGTCCAGGAATAACCCTTGGGATCTCATCGAGAAAGCGATGGATTACTTGGACGAATATTTTTACGAAGACGTCGGGATTGAACAAGTGGCGGGGAAAATCGGATTAAGCGTCAGTTATTTCAGCGTGCTGTTCAAGCAAAAAACGGGCGTAACCTTCCTGGAGTATTTGACCGAACAGAGGGTGAAGCATGCTTGTTACTTGCTGGAAAAGTCCAGCCTGAAAACGAATGAAATCGCAAAGAAAGTGGGTTACACGGATCAGCGATATTTTAGCCAAGTCTTCAAGAAAAAAGTCCGGATGACTCCCAGCGAGTACCGTAAAGTAAAGACTATTGAACAGCCTCATCTTCCGTGATAGAAGATGGGGCTGTTTGTTTTCTCTCAGAAATGAAAGCCCTATCATAGAAATTTGAACATGGATCAAAGGTATGCCTCGTTTTGAAACCGTTTTATTTCATTTACAATTAATTTATAGGAACAAGCAAGAAGGAATAAAGGGGGCTAAACAAAAGATGAAAAAATGGATTTCGTTAGTTTTAACTGCTGTTCTAGCCGGTTCATTAACCGGTTGCGGTTCCAATCAGGCTTCAAACCAGGAAAGCGCTGGCGATAAAATTGTCATTTGGACCCAGGCTTCAGCCGACCATCCCGAAGGGAAAATGTTTGCGGATCGCGTGAAGCGATATAACGAGGCAAACCCGGATAAGCCGCAAGTCGAGATTCAAAACATTACCAGAGCCGGTGCCGGATCAGGCTATATTGACAAATTGAATGCAGCCATTACCTCCAATAATGTGCCGGATATTTTTACGCTTGACGGACCGGATGTGGCAGCCTATGTTGAATCGGGCATTGTCGGACCATTGGATGATTATATGTCGCCAGGATTTAAAGAAGGATTCACTCAGTCGATGATGGACCAGGGAACGATCAATGGGCAGTTTTATGCGATGGGGTACCAGGATTCCGGTGTGGCCGTGACCTACAATGAAGACATGATTAACGCCTTGCCGGATGATATCAAAGCGATGATCCCTTCTTCGGATGAAGATTGGACATGGGATGAATTTGTGGCTCTTGCCAGACAAATAGACGATTTCGCCCAAACAACCAGCGATCCCGCGTTTAAGGATTATGAGTCGGCCGTCAGTCTATCGCTGCATGAAATTCCTGCAGGCGGATATGAGCTGGGAACCTATTTCTTTATCCCGCTTTTATGGGCGAATGGAACCAATATCGTGGCAGAAGATGGCGTAACCGTAGACGGGGTGTTAAACAGTGAAAAGACCGTGGAAGCTTTAACGAAATATGCGCAATTGTTTGAAGGCAACCCGCTGGCCAATGCCTCCGAGTCCCAAAAAGCATTCCATTCAGGAAAAACGGCCTTATCTGTAAGCGGATTCTGGTTTATCAGCGACTTCGTCAACAATTATCCTAACCTGAAGTTTAAGACCCTTCGCTATCCAAAGATGAGTGAAACCTACGATGGATTATATACGCCATCCGGAAGCTGGACCTTTGTCCGAAATGGCCAGGTCCAAGATGAAGAACGCATCAAGCAGACCGTAGAAGTCATGGAATGGCTTAACAGTGATGATGCGCATCGGGAGTACTTTAAGGCCATCGGCGCGATTCCGGGAAGGGTGAATTCAATCGATGCGATTGATACCAATACGGATAATCCATACCACAATGAGGCATGGAAGGTATTGAAATATCAAGTGGAAAACACCAATAAGTCCCGTCCGGTATCCCCGGGATATCCTTATCTGTCCGAAAAGTTTGCAAAAGATGTCATCTTGAAGATTGCGCAGAATAAAGCAACAGACGCGGCAACGATCCAAAAATATTTGGATGAAACGGTCAAGAAAATTGATTTGGAATTGGAGAAATACCGGAAATAGTCAAGGGAGAAAGGAAGAGGCGAGCCTTCGGTCTCGCCTCTTTATTTAAAGGACATAGGGTTCGCTATTTCTTCGAAAACGCCATATTGGAGGTTTTAGAGGACACTGAGTTCGCTAATGGTTAAAAAACAACGAGAGAGAGCAGCATTTTACCGAAATAACGGAAACAATGTCCGCTCAATTTGAATAAATAGCAATCTGTACGCATATAACGAACCCTATGTCCGCAAGGTTAATCATATAAGATAAAGGATGTGAAACCGTGAGAAGTCTAACCCTCCATCTTAAACGATTTGTAAAAGTGAGAAAGCTGAATGAAAATTATAAATCAACCGATCTCTTGTCCGCCTTCGGATTTTTGACGCCTGCCATGGTCTTGGCGATCCTCTTTATTGTCATGCCGATTGCTTTAGCCTTTACGTACGCGTTTACGGATTATTATTTATTGAAGCCAAACGACAAGCAATTTATTGGCCTAGACAACTTTGCGCGGATGATGACGGACGAAGTGCTGATCCAAAGCTTCTTCAACACCTTGAAGTTTGTCCTGCTGGTGGTGCCTCTTCAGCTTTCCCTGGCTCTTGGCCTGGCGCTGATCGCGAACAAGAAGATGAAAGGAAACAGCTTCTTTAGAACGGCTTATTTTTCTCCCGCTGTTTTATCCTTAGTCGTGATTTCGATTTTGTGGACCGTCATGCTGAACCCGACCTCCGGGTTGATCAACCAAATTCTTTCCAACATGGGCTTATCCAAACAGCCATTTCTTGCAAGCGCCAGCCAGGCGATGGTTACCATTGTTTTTATCTCCGCTTGGTCAGGCTGCGGCTATCAGATGATGATTTTCCTAGCGGGCCTAAAAAACATTGACCCCCAATTATATGAGGCGGCAGAGATGGATGGCGCTAATACCCTGCAAAAGTTCTGGTATATTACTCTCCCTTCATTAAAGCCAATTACCATGTTCCTAGTGATTACCACCACCATTCAAGCCTTTAAGCTGATTGTCCAGCCGATGGTCATGACGGGCGGGGGACCTGACTATTCGACCATGACCATTTTGCAATACATCTATGAGTACGGATTCCGTCACAGAAATATAGGGTATGCCAGTGCGATTACCTTGCTGTTTACCGTTTTCCTGGTGGTATTATCCATGGGAATCAAAAAACTGTTTAAGGAGGAGCGAGCAGCGTGAAGATCATAAAGAAAGTCCTATTTTACATGCTGGCGATGGGTCTGGCCCTTCAATTCCTGGTTCCTCTTGTATGGATGATCCTTTCTTCTTTTAAAATCGATGAAGTGATCTATAAGGATGTCGGCACGATCTATGCTGTCGTTCCAAAACTTTCAGACTTAAGCCTTAAATCCTACATCGAGCTGCTAGGCTATTACAGTATATTTGGAAATCTGCTGAACAGCTTGATTTATGCGTCTGTCACCGTCGTTTTCGGATTAACCATTAACTCGTTGGCAGGCTATGCCTTAGCCAGATTTCAATTTCCTTTTAAAGATAGTGTATTGATTTTTATTATCGCCCTTATGATTGTCCCGATTGAGGCAACGATTCTTCCGCTGTTCTTAGTCGTGAATGATTTGGGGATGATCAATACGGTCACCGGATACTTACTGCCGTTCTTTGTCAACGTGATGAATATCTTTTTATTCAGGCAGCATTTTCTCTCGTTTCCGGGCGAACTGATCGAGGCAGCAAAAATCGATGGACTGGGTGAGGTCGGGAGTTTCTTTCGCATCGTCGTTCCAGCGAGTTTGAATATGTATATCACAGTGGGGATCCTGACTTTCCTGGCTTCCTGGAATGATTTCCTATGGCCGGTGATGGCCCTTTCGAATTCGGATTTAATGCCGATTCAGGTTGCCTTAAACGCGATTTTCAGCGACACCTATAATATCTTTACCAGCCATATTATGGCAGCTTTAACCCTTGTGACCATTCCGATCGTGATCTTATATATGGTCTTCCAGAAATACATTGTTGAAGGCTCGATGCGAAGCGGCATCAAATAGGAGGGGAACCATGAATAAATTAGAGAAAGCCAATGAATATATCCGACTAAATAAAGAAAAGGTAACGAATCGGCCTTATTTTCACTTCACCCCTGAAATCGGGTGGATGAATGACCCCAACGGGTTTTGCTTTTATCGGGGAACATACCATTTGTTTTATCAATATTACCCTTATGATGTGGACTGGAACGATATGCATTGGGGCCATGCCACGACTCATGATTTTGTCCACTGGCAATACCAGCCCGTCGCGCTGGCCAATGATAAAGTGTATGATGCCAATGGGTGCTTTTCCGGGAGTGCCATTGAAAAGGACGGTAAACTTTTCCTGATGTATACCGGGCACATTGATCCGAACCTGGGATTTGACCGGGATGAGGCGCAAGTCATCGAACGCCAATGTCTGGCTTTTTCCGAGGATGGAATCCGATTTGAAAAGGTTGAAAAGAATCCGGTCATCGGGGAGAAAGAATTGCCGGAAGGGTATTTGATTTGTGATTTCAGAGACCCCAAAGTAATGGAAGTGAATGGTGTCTATTACTGCGTGCTATCGGTGAGAAATGAACAGAGGCGCGGAGAAATCCTGATGTTTAAGTCTGGCAATCTGCTGGACTGGACCTTCCATGCTTCCATCTATCAAAGCAGATTTGAAGAAAATACGCTGTTGGAATGCCCGGATTTGTTCCGCCTGGGCCATAAGGATGTGCTCGTCTACTCCGTTATGCCTTGCGATCCGGAGTTTCAGGGGGACGTCAACCATAAGACCGCGTATGTCCTAGGGGAGATGGATTATGAAAGAGGAGTCTTCAAGCCGGAAAGCAGCGGCCTTCTTGATTACGGCCATACCTTTTATGCCCCGCAATCCACCGAAGGGCAAAACGGCGAAAGACTGCTCATCGGGTGGATGCACCGATGGCATCAAACAGCGCCGCCGAAAGACTATGGATTTAATGGGATGATGTCCCTGCCAAGACGATTGGCCATAAAGAATCATGCGTTAATTCAACAGCCAGCCATTGAAATGGGCAGCCATTTCACTCCGTCTATCCATCATGAACAAATGGAATTGCGGCCGGATGAAAGAATGGAGATACAAGGGGAACAAACAGGGTATCTGCGCCTGAGTCTATCCCCTTCGAGGACGAAACGCTTTACGGTGGAACTTCACAAAAACGAAGCAAAATCTACACGTGTTGAAGTCGATGCGGAAGGCAGCCGGATTTCCCTGACCTCTGACTACGGCAGCCAGGATTCGATCATCATTACGGATTGCTTCGATTCTAGAAAAGAAGAATGGACGCTGGAATTTTTCATCGACCTTCATTCCATCGAGCTGTTCATTAACTCGGGGGAGAAGGTAGTCAGCTTTGCCGCCTATGATCGGGATAAAGGAAGCGATCTATCCATTTACGGGCAAGGCAGTACAGCATTCAAGCAAGTGACTTATGGTGCTTTTCATGGATGAGAGCAGCAAAGGAGTGGAAGGCATGAAGAATACCTGCACAGTAGTATGCATGGGGGAAGTGCTTATTGATTTTTATTGTACGGATATTGAGGTGGATTTAGCAGACGGCGCTCACTTTGCAAAACAAGCGGGCGGAGCGCCGGCGAACGTTTCAGCAGCGATTTCCAAATTGGGCGGACATGCCATTTTTGCCGGAAAGGTGGGAGACGACTCTTTTGGACACTTCTTGAAGAGAACGCTGGAGGAGGCTAAGGTCGATACCTCGATGCTTATTCTGGATCCTCATTCGCGGACGACATTGGCTTTCGTTTCCCTGCAGGCTGATGGGGAAAGGGACTTTACTTTCCATAGGGGCGCTGACGGCTTATTGGCCTTGGATGAGTTGGATCTCCCCAGGATGATGCAGTCGAAAATGATCCATTTCGGATCCGCTACCGCGATGCTGGAAGGCCCTTCACAAGATGCGTATTTTCAAGTGATGAAACGAGCGAAAGAACATCATCGATTCATCTCCTTTGATCCGAACTATAGGGAGCTGCTTTGGAAGGGGCAAACAGAGAAATTTAGGGAATTGGCCTTAAAGGCGCTAGCCTTCTCTGATCTGGTCAAAGTAAGCATGGAGGAGCTGCAGCTGCTTACCGGTACGGAAAGCCTGGAGGATGGAGTGAGAATTCTTCATCAATATGGGGCTAAATGGATTTGCGTAACGCTTGGCAAAGAGGGGACTTATGTATCCAATGGGGATCAGGCTGCGATCGTACCCAGTATTCCGGTTCAAGCGATTGATTCCACAGGTGCGGGGGATTCTTTTGTTGGAGCCATCTTGTTCCAGTTAAGCCAGTTAGGACATCCTCTGGAAGCTGTCCAGGATTTTGAGAAAATAAAGGACATGACCTTTTTTGCAAATAAAGTGGCTGCGCTGGTTTGCACGAAAATGGGGGCCATAACGTCGCTGCCGGATTATGAGCTGGCAGTCAATTATGGTGAATATTAAATGGAATGGAAAAAAGGAAGGGCGGCTGTTTTCAGCCGCTTTTCTGTTTGGAATAACTATAAAAAATTCGGGCTGTCCCTACGTTCATGATTGGTGACAAAGTATTCCATGAATATTATTGATGCGATGACAAGTTCGATCTATACTAAGGATGAACACCGCTTCGAAACACTCATCCTGATGTATTGAAGCGGCTTTTTATTTAAAACAGCCAGCAGGAAGGGAAAGAGTATGAATGACGCAAAGATTTGAGCAAAAATATGAAGAATGGATTCACGAGCAAATTGCCGAAGAGAAGAACCATAGAAGACGCGAGATCCTAGAAAAGGGCCTAGGCCATGGTACGCTAGAATTCCTTCGTTCCATTTGGTTTCCCGCTGTGGGAAATTTCGATCATTTGTACCCTGAATGGGAGGTGCGTGATTTCAATAATGGATACCGTTACCTTGACCTTGCCTACAGACTTGGGGATGATGCGAAAGGATGTATAGAAATTCAGGGATACAGATCCCATGCGAGAGATCTTGATGTTAGGAGATTTAAAGATTTGTGCTGGCGGCATGCTTTATTATCCCTCGATGGGTGGATTTTATTACCCATTGCTTATCTATCAATTAAAGATGAACCTAAACAATGTCAACAGCTTGTGCTTGCTTTTATTGGTAAATTCACCTCAACACAAACCCCTCCCCGTCTTACTTGGATTGAAGCAGAGACCGTACGATATGCCCGTCGCTTGCTTCGTCCGATTACCCCTCATGAAATTGCTGCTCATCTAAAGATAAGTGACCGTCACGCCAGGCGGATTTTGCATCATCTCGTTAATTTAGAAATTTTCAGCGTTGCAAGCGGAAATCAGCGCGCGCGAACCTATAGGCTCCATTTCTAGGCGGACACCTGATCCCTTATTTCCCCTCAAACATCCATGTTGAAGTTGTTAAAGGACATCTAATCCTCTATTTAATAGAAACGCATGTAAAAGGTGCCCCATTCCTTAAAATAAAGGAACCCATGTCCGTTTGAGCGTAGAAGTTCCTCCTCATGATTCCGATAGCGGAAGCCATGTCCGTAAACATCTTCAATAATACATCTAAAATATAGACCAAGCTCCCATTTCACCCTTTATTTAAATCTCCTCATCTCACTTTAGTTACTCTTTCACTCCAACATCCAGTTCACATAATCTACTTTAAGACACGATAAAGTACTGTCTATTATTTGGCAGTGCTCTTTTATTTGGAGAAAAGACCTCAGCCGTAAGTTAGTCTGGCAGATTCAATGATCTTAGCCGTGAGACATTGAAAAGCAACTAATTGGTAGTACTTTACGTGAAAAGTTGAACAACGCTTCCTTTAAGCTTACCACGGCGAGACGCCATTCCTCTTTCCGGGCGGTATCTGGCTGGGTCTTCCCCACGGGAGATGGCACGACAATGACCGTGATGCTCCCACTTTGACCGCCATGTCTACGCACTCTTTTACAAATGTGGTGGGCGTAGTTTGCCTGCGTATAAGCAGTCCGTCATTAAAAAGATCGAAACCGCTACTTATAAGCTTGAGATTGGCAAGTACGAAATAGAAATGGTGTTAGATTCCCGAATATAAACGAAAGAGATTGTCGGCATCGGTACCCGTTCCCAAAGAGTGGAGGTCATGAAGGACAGGTTCATTCAAAATTTCACTGGTTTTTTAATAATGATTCTTCCCGCTCTAACATAACCATAATATAGTGAACTGTTGGAAAGGTGGGGTACTCATGGATAAAAATATAGCTAATGAGTATTTGAATGTAGTCATAAATAATTTAAACATTATCAAGTTATCAGGAGAAAAGGCTATAGAACAAGTAGAGGATTCTGATTTATTTTGGAAACCCAATGAGCGTTCTAATAGCATTGCCATCATTATTAAACATTTACATGGCAACATGATTTCCAGATGGACTGACTTTTTACATACGGATGGGGAAAAGCCGGACAGGAACAAAGATCATGAGTTTTTAGATAGCATAATCACTAGAGAAGAGTTGCTGTTGATGTGGGATAGGGGTTGGAAAGCTGTATTTGGTGCAATACATGCTCTTACTGGAAATGATTTATTAAAAACGGTTTATATAAAGAATCAGCCTCATAGTGTAGTCAAGGCGATCCAAAGACAGGTATACCACTATTCCTACCATATTGGACAGATTGTTTATATTGCCAAACAATGTAAATCAGATCCATGGAAAACACTAATTTAACCCCACTCTCATGGCCGGGAGGAGAACGATGGGCAAGATCATGGTTAAAAAGACTCTTCATTATATAAATGGCCGGTTCGTGGAGGGGATGGCCGGCAAATGTTTCCCCAATGTGAATCCTTTCAATAACGAACGGATTAATGAAGTGGCCGAAGGGTTCAAGGAAGATATCGATTTGGCTGTAGCTGCAGCCAGGCATGCCTTTGACCATGGTCCGTGGCGATCGATGGGCGTTGATGAACGATTGAAATATATCCTAAGAATTGCAGACTTAATCGAGAAACATGGGGAAGAATTATCCTGCCTGGAATCCCTGGATACAGGGCTGCCGATCAGCCAAACGAGAAAACTGGCAGAACGGGCAGCGGAAAACTTTCGTTTCTATGCGGAAATGGTAAAAAGCCGTCTTGTCGGTGAAGCCTACCAGGTTGACCGGTCTTTTATCAATTATACCATCCATAAGCCAGTAGGCGTTGCGGGCTTGATTACACCTTGGAATGCACCTTTTATGCTGGAGACATGGAAAGTGGCTCCCGCCATAGCCACAGGGAATACATGCGTCTTAAAACCGGCGGAATGGTCGCCCTTAACCGCTTTTAAGCTTGCTGAAATCATTCATGAAGCAGGGTTGCCGCATGGTGTATTTAACGTAGTTCACGGGTATGGGGAAACGGCCGGTGCGTCCTTGGTGGCCCATCCGGAGGTTCAATTGATTTCCTTTACCGGGGAAACCCAAACCGGTACGGAAATTATGAAAAATGGTGCGGATTCGCTTAAGAGATTCTCCATGGAGCTTGGCGGGAAATCCCCTGCGATTGTTTTCGCCGATGCCGATCTGGAGCGGGCGTTGGATGCTGTGATTTGGGGAGTTTTCTCCTTCAATGGGGAACGCTGTACGGCAAATTCCCGGTTATTTGTTGAAGAGCCGATTCATGTGCCTTTTGTCGAAGCTTTGAAAAAACGTGTCGCCAATATTGTAGTTGGTGATCCAATGGATGAAGCAACAGAGGTAGGGCCGTTAATCCATCGAAAACACTGGGAAAACGTGATGAGCTATATTGAAATCGCTAAAAGTGAAGGTGCGGAAGTGGTCTGCGGAAGCGTTCCTGCAGATTTAAGCAATGGAAATTACGTGGCACCTACTCTTCTCTTGAATTGCACAAACGCCATGAGGGTCGCTCAGGAGGAGATTTTTGGCCCCGTGATGGCCGTCATTCCATTTAAAACGGAGGAAGAAGTCATCCAAAAGGCCAATGAGGTCAAATATGGGCTGGCGGCTTATGTCTGGACAGGAGATATGAAGCGCGGTCACCGCCTTGCGCAATCCATCGAAAGCGGGATGGTATGGGTCAACTCTCAAAATGTAAGAGATTTGCGAATTCCGTTTGGCGGTTCCAAATCCAGCGGCATCGGTCGCGAAGGCGGTCACTACAGCTTCGAATTCTATACGGAAAAACAGGTTATCCATGTTTCCATTAGTGATCATCACATCCCGAAATTCGGCAAATAACGATCATAAAGGAGAGGGAAAAGAGTGCCAGCCAAGACGGGGAAACAATATATTGAACGTGTTGATCACGCGAAATCGAATGTCTGGATTGATGGAAAGAGGGTAACGGGAAAAATCTCTGAGCATCCGGCTTTTAAGGGAGTCATGAAAAGCCAAGCGGATTTATACGATATGCAGTTTGAAAAGGATAAAGCGGATTTCATGACCTATCCTTCTCCGACTACAGGGGTACCTGTAGGAACCTCCTTTTTGCAGCCAAGAACGAAAGAGGATCTAGAGAAGCGGCGTAGGATGATTCAACAATGGGCGAGATATAATGGGGGGATGATGGGCCGGTCTCCAGATTATATTAATTCCGCCGTGATGGCTTATGGATCGGCAGCGGAAATGTTCGGCAGCCGGAACCCAATGTTTGCAGAAAATATGAGGAATTATTACGAGTATTGCCGTGAACATGACTTATCGTTAACCCATACCTTGATACAGCCCCAAGTAAACCGTGCCCTTCATGCGGCCCAACTGCCGGATTCCTATATTGCGGCCCGCATGGTGGAAAAAAATGACGATGGGGTTGTCATTCGCGGGGCTCGACTGCTCGCCACGCAGGGCGGGATTACCGATGAAATCCTGGTATTTCCGTCTACCTTACTGAAGCAATCGGATGAAGAAAATCCTTACGCTTATGCTTTCGCGATTCCGAATAATATGCCCGGCTTGAAATTTATCTGCCGGGAGTCATTTGACTATGGCAAATCGCAGTTTGATCACCCGCTGGGTTCACGCTTTGAAGAAATGGATGCGATCGTAGTCTTTGATGATGTAACCGTTCCTTGGAATCGCGTGTTTGCCCTTGGTCATGTCGAGTTGTGCAATCGCGCTTTTGCAGAAAGCAACGCCGTTGTCCATATGGCGCATCAGGTGGCTTGCAAAAACGTGGCCAAAACAGAATTCATTCTTGGGATTCTGCAGCTGATGGTAGAAACTATCAATATCGGGCAGTTCCAGCACGTACAGGAAAAAATGGCGGAGGTCATCATCGCGCTTGAAACCATGAAAGCGTTCATCGTGGCTGCTGAAGCGAATGCTAGGATCGATAAGTGGGGCATCATGGCTCCCGATTTTCCGCCGCTGAATGCCGCACGCAATTACTATCCGCGAATCTATCCGCGCTTGACGGAGATCATGCAGTTGCTAGGCGCCAGCGGCTTGATGGCCATCCCAACGGAAGCGGACTTTAAATCCGGATTGCGTGAGGATTTGAATCAATACCTCCAGGCTTCCAATGCCGAGGCGTATGACCGCGTCAAGCTGTTCCGTTTGGCCTGGGATGTTTGCCTCAGTGCCTTCGGATCGCGCCAGACCCTGTATGAGCGCTTTTTCTTCGGCGACCCGGTGCGAATGGCAAGTACACTCTACAATAGCTACGATAAACAGGAATATGTAGATCGGGTGAAGGAATTTTTAAATGGTTCAGAATAAATAAAGGAGAGGGGGTGTATGTATGCCCAAATTTGAGATCATCCGTTTGGCTCATGTTGAGCTGAATGTGACGGACCTTGGCAGCTCGCGCGATTTTTATGTGAACGGCTTAGGCTTTATTGAAACGGAGTCCGACTCCACTCACATTTACTTAAGGGCACTGGAGGACGCCAATCATCATTGTATCGTCCTGACGAAGTCAGATGTGCCAAGTCTCAATCATCTCTCCTACCGGGTCGGTTCAGAAGAGGAACTGGATAAGCTGGCTTTCTTTTTTAAGGAGCAGCAATTGCCTATGCGCTGGATAGGAAAGAATGAGGAAAAAGGCCAAGGGCGGGCCATTCGCGTTCAAGATCCTGCAGGCATGCCGATCGAATTTTTCTGTGAAATGGAGAAAGCGGAGCGAATGATTCAGAGGTTTGACAAACATTACGGAGCTAAGGTGAAACGGATTGACCATGTCAATTGCCTCGTCCGTGATGTCAGCATGATTAGCGATTGGTACATGAATCAACTGGAATTCAGGTGCTCCGAATATACCGTAACCGGATCCGAAGGAAAAGAGAGATTATGGGCGACATGGCTGCACCGCAAACCAAGCGTCCACGACCTTGCCCTGATTCATGATCGGGGGCCCCGATTCCATCACGCAGGTTTCTGGGTGGATGATGCAAAATCTATCTTGGATGCATGCGATTACCTGGCTTCTTTTAAAGATTACTACAAGTCCATCGAGCGGCCCCCCGGGCGGCATGGAACGTCGAATGCCTTTTTTGTTTACCTTCGAGACCCGGACGGACACCGCATGGAACTGTA
Source organism: Ammoniphilus soli (assembly GCF_040813775.1). Taxonomy (NCBI): domain Bacteria; kingdom Bacillati; phylum Bacillota; class Bacilli; order Caryophanales; family Paenibacillaceae; genus Ammoniphilus; species Ammoniphilus soli. The sequence continues at coordinate 106,706 of NZ_JBEGDL010000013.1, read as the reverse complement.
CACGGGTGATTATTTCACCAATGATCCGGATTGGGAGCCGATCAAATGGCATCTAAACGATCCTCAGCGCTCCACGCTTTGGGGGGCTGATCCGCCGTTAAGCTGGAAAACCGAGGCTATGCCGGTTCAGCACATAATAACTGGAAAAATGATGGAAATCGCTGAACCAAAATTACTGAACAATTGAGGGGAGCAATTTCGAGGGGTACTGCTGGTACCCTTTTTCAGTTTAGTACTACACATATTTATTCAAATCTAGCAATGAACCAAACAATTTCCCGTATTCCAGCGGGGCGCGGGTATAGCCGTTAGTAGGTACAAATGTCAATTCACCAAAATAAATTCGGTCATTCGTATAATATAGATCTACGCGAACATAGGCAAAGTCTTTGGCAAGTTTACGGGCGATGGCAACCATCTCATGGAAACGTTTTGGTTTCTCGACTGATCTGGAAAAATTTTTCTTCTTGGCGAATTTGAAGGGGAGCTTATGCCAATTCATATCATACACATCACTTCTGCGGTCAGTATATCTGCCACCATGTACGACTACATATAGGGGATTCCCATGAAAACAATGAAACTTGTAATCTTTCAAATCACCGGACGGATCTTGGAGTAATTTTTCAATTATCACACGTCCCTTAAGTGGTTTATAGTTTCTCTGTCCAGTCAGTTGATAGTAATTGGAATTGACCCAGTTTCTCATTTTTTCCGTCGCGTCGTTCCAATCGATCTTTGATTTGTCTTTAACAATAATATTCCAACCGCAGCCGTGTGTGGCTTTCATAATAAAAGATTGAGGAAGTGAATTGAACTCAATGTCATCCACCTTTTTATAAACGCCAAAAAGAGGAATGAGATACTTTTCTCCAATTCTCCTTTTTATGAATTTGCGGACCTCATACTTGTCGGTATATTTTGCGAACCTTTCTAGATTTCCATAGAGTTTAATCCATTGAAGTTTCTCTTGAAAGGTTTGGGGATTTTCCAAGTTCGGTTTATAACCAAGAAGACGCTTAAAGCGCTTTTTTATAAAGCTGATTTCGTCATCCATGTTCATGTACCCCCTTTCATAGTTAGTGGAATACGTATAAATCCAATAACTATGATATGCAGTATGTTTATATTTGGTATGGACTTACTCTCGAAGCATAATTTTCTGGGGGATAAGACTAGCGAATATTGCTGTCAATAAATACTACCATTGCATGCTTTCCTCTAACATCGTAAATAGAGATAGATAAATAGGGAGATAGAATCTATCCCTAATATTTTCTTTCATAAATTGCAAGCTGCTCCATTTGCACTTAGTGATTCTCCCTCCCATGTGAATCTTTTAAAGAACACCCGACCTCCCGCCATCAATGTTAACCGCTGTACCCGTTACATAAGAGGCAGCATCTGAAACGAGAAATGTAATGACTTTAGCGGCCTCATCAGCATTTCCAATACGTCCAAGAGGAATTTGGTGGATGGGGTCTCTTGCATATTGTTCCCATGTAAGGTCAGGTGCTTCCCGTTTCCACTTTCTTTCTATTTGATCACTCCGAATTTTCCCGATGCATACGGCGTTAACGCGAATATTGTCCGGACCAAGATCTTTACTCATTGCTTTGGTAAGAGCCATACCCGCTGCTCGACTGACGGTGGTAGGCAAAGATGAAGCAGTTGGAGTTTTGGCATTAGCAGCAGTCACGTTAACGATTGCCCCTCCGCCAGCTTGTCGCATATAAGGAATGGCATAGCGTGTACAATGGATAGCTCCAAATAGCTTCAAATCGAGATCATGATGCCAAAGTTCAGTTCCCACATGTTCAAATGGATGGGCTGAAGAGGTGCCAGCATTATTTATTACAATGTCTAAGCTTCCAAAGTGTTCGACCGTCTTGGATACTATTCGCTTGCAATCCTCTTCTAGAGTCACATCAGCTTTGATATGTAACACTTCAGTTCCTGTTTTTTCAAATATAAGTGTTCCAGCAGCCTTAAGGTGTTCTCCATTTCTTGCACAAATGGCAACTTTGGCTCCTTCATAAGCTAAATGCAGAGCAGTTTCCAATCCGATACCTTTACTTGCCCCTGTAATTAGGGCAACTTTTCCTTTCAACCCCAAATTCATAGTCTTTAAATGCTCCTTTCCTGCCTCAAAGGCTAATATTGACTTTGTATGTTCCTTAAGTGCATAAACGGTGGCAGATTATGCCTATACACAGTTTTAAAAGGTTTTTCTAACTTTATTTTACAACAAGAAAATTGAAAATAAAGGAAATTCGATTTGGGGCGCTTTGTCATGTGATGTAAGACCGGGGAGAGCCCATGTAATTTTTAAGGTGTGTGATCATGAAAGGAAGCTGACAGATTATTACTTAATGAAGATCCGAATAAGAAAGTCGTCTACAGACCAGAAATCATACCTAAAATAAAAGGAGCTCCTGAACATGGAGATCTAGGTTTTGGTGACCTCCCCTCATGTTCAAAAAAGCTCCAACTATGGAAACTCACTCTCTTACACCACACACCTTATCTGACACATTCCAAAAAATGAGCTTGGTATACCAATGAATTAAAATTCCTCATAAGTAGCAGGATCTTGATTTTTAATTCTGCCGTCAGGGCGAGTTAAACCGGAAATAAGGTTCATTTCTGTTTCATCCAGGGAGAAGTCGAAAATAGAAATATTTTCTAGCTGTCGTGCAGGTGATGAGGATTTGGGAATGGAAATGGCCCCGATTTGATAATGCCAACGCAAGATCACTTGTGAAATCGACTTGTTATGCTGTTCGGCAATTTGTTGCAGCGTGTCATTTAGGAAGAGTTCATTTCCACGGAATAGCGGACTCCAGGATTCCGTCACAATGTTATTCTCTTCATGCCATTTTCTTTGCGGTGCCTGATTGAAAAATGGATGCAATTCAATTTGGTTGATGCTTGGCTTAACACCCGTTTCGCTTACTAAACGCTCGATATGTTCTGGTAAGAAATTGCAAACCCCTATCGAACGAATAAGGCCCCATTTTTTAGCGTCTATTAAGGCTTGCCAAGCTTCCACATATTGATCCTGTTTAGGATTGGGCCAATGGATGAGATACAAATCATAATAATCTAGATTTGCACGATATAAAGATTCCTGAATGGTCGTAACAGCATCATCATAAGCATGATAACGCCCCGGCAATTTGGACGTAATTCTTAATTCCTCTCGGGGAACAGAACTGCGTCTAACTGCTTCACCCACAGTCCCTTCGTTCTCATAGTTATAAGCAGAATCAATGAGTCGATACCCTAAATTTATCGCAGTCTGTATCGCATGTACCCCTTCGTTTCCCTTCAATTTATATGTACCCAGCCCGATAACTGGCAACGTAAGCCCATCATGAAGTGAGATCCCTGGAATTGATTTGGCCATGATAAATCTCTCCTTTCTGTAATGTGTTAAGATTACCATAATTATGAATACGAATCTATACGCTCACATGGATGAGGTAGGATACGCGAAGTTTGATCCCATTACTGCCCATATCAAAAAGGCTCCATTCTCAATGCACCAGTGGTTTGAGTCTATAATTCATACTCTCGAACTCCGAAATTTCATGCCAATGGTAGTTAGAAAGTCTATCATTTAACGTTCAGCTTCACCACATTTCACTACTAAATTTGTATCAGTTGTCCTCGGAGAAGAAAATCGAAGACCTGTTTGCGAAATCTGCGCTGGAAGAATATACGCTGTAAGGGTAAGAGGGATGTCCAATGAAGGACTCGATAGGTCAGAAAGGCGAATTTCAACAAGGTCCTTAGCTGACTATGTGAGACTGTCGATGAATAGAAAGGTGGGTGTCGGCTAACAGGAGAAAGTCCGACTATTTTTATATATGGGTGATTTTTTTGTGAAAATAGACGGAGAAACCCCGGTTATCTTCTCCGAAACACCTTTGTACGGAGTGAAACGAATAAACAACAAGAAAAAGGACTGCCCGTTATTTCTAAGGCAATCCTTTAATCTGTTTCAAGTGAAAAGAATATATCGTGAAGATGAATGTTGATCTCAGGAAAGATGGTGGAAACTAAATCATGATCTGAGTCGTAAACATCTTCACGTACAAATTCCCCAGCGGTTAAGACGTACTTTTCAATGCAACAGTCGTTAGAGTCGACAATCCAATACTCTCGAACCCCTGATCTTTCATACCAGTGGTATTTGGAAAGCCTATCATTTCGGGCCGTGTTGGGTGAAAGAACTTCCACAACGAGGTCTGGAGCTCCGTAACATCCATCCTGTTTTAGTTTGGAGGAGTCGCAGATCACAGATATATCAGGCAAATAGTATTGAGGTGTGTCTGGATTGAATGGAAGGTAAACAGCTAGATTGCTTCCAAAAATGCGACAAGGTCCGCCTTTTAAGAAACGTCTAATTTCTGATCCTAAATTCAACACGACTTCTTCATGTCGAGGAGAGGCGGGTGTCAAAAGTATGGGATATCCCTCATGCAGCTCGTAACGGTCGTGGGTTGTATTCAAGAATTTCAAGAACTGTTGAAGGGTATACGGTCCTGATTGCTCATTTATTGGTTTTTTATTCACTTCATTTCACCGCCCTTTTTCTTGCCTGGGGACCAGAGAGACACTCACCCGACCGAAAGATTTCCGAAGCTCCCTGGGGATCAACGCTTCCAAACTTTTTTCCTAAAACTTCTATGGATGCACCGTTCCCGGCATCAGGCCATAATATCCGTTAATCATTTTGAGCAGGGTGATTTTGCCCGCCCCATTCAGACCAATAAAGAATAACATTTTTTAATAATATCGGTTCCTAATTTAAGTTGTAATGCTGTTTTAGAAAATCGACGAACGCCTTGACCATGGTAAGATTGGTGTCTTCTTCGCGATACAAGGCCCAAAGGTTTCGCATGAAGGGTTTGCCGTCCATTTGGGTTAACGGAAGGACAAAAAGATCCTCGCTTAATTCCTCTTTTTTTATCATGTATCTTGGCAATATGCAATAACCCAATCCTTGCATAACCATTTCTTTGCATGTTTCTGGCCGATCTACTTCCATGAATATCAAAGGGGGACGTGAAAATCGCACCTGCCACCACTGATCGTCTATTTTTTGGGAAGTGGGATCCATTTTATGCTTGATTCGAGGTAAATCCGGAAGTTCATTCAGGTCAGGCGGACAGTTCGAAGGACCCAGGATTAAGGAACGGTTCTGCCTGTCGGAGCAGACTGGAACACGGGGAATCATTATCAGGAAACAACAAAGGGAATAGACACCCGATATTTGTTGCAAACGGATGACGGTGCAATTATTAGCCTTTATACTAAAAGGCTATGTCCAGCAGAGCCCGGAGGTTATGGAGGAAAGAAAGGCCGGTCTACCGGTAGATCCTTCTTCCTATTACTTTAAACAACATCTGTTTTTTGAGACTTCATCTGAGAAGTATTCTTGGTTGAACCATGTTGTGGCGTTTGCTTGTGTTATATCAAAGACCGACCGCGGCGTCATTTATGATGCTTATCTAGTGAAATAGAGTCCGTAGCCTCAAATATCCTTCTTTTTTGAGGGATCCCTTGTTCGAGTGCATGATTTCTTGAAATACAATTTAGGATATACTTTGCTTTTGTTATTTAGGATTGGAAATAACAACCTATTGCATTTAGAATTTAAACATGATAAATTAGATTTCGCTGTTGAGAAGTCAACGAGAAACACAAAACAGCGATTTCTGGAAAACATTCACTAATGACATGAAGCACAGAAATATGATAAATTAACTATCACAGCTCGATCATCACTGATTCATTGACAATTACATAACATGAAATGGTGAGTAGTCGCGGCTTATGTATAAGCATAAGTTGAGGAAAGTCCAGGCTCGCCCGGAGCTGAGATGCCCGGAGTGTTCGTGCCACCTGCAAGGGTGGTCAGTCGATATTAGTATCGACTGACGGCGGTGAAATCATGCTAAGTCTCAAAAGAGATATGCTGAGTGTAGCCTGAAAGTGCCACAGAAACGCAGCGCAATCCGAAAGGATCGCGATGGAACGCGGTAAACCCCACGAGCGAGCAACCCAAATTTTCCCTACCTTGACATCAACCTTTTGGGTGAACTTTGATAAAATTATTTTATCAAAGTTCAGGGTTTACCCCTTGATGTCAAGATAGGGAATGGTAGGGGCACCACCTGGAGGGAATTCAACCAAAAGGGTGGATCGGTGTTGAACCGATAGTCATATGACTACACCTGTTGTGCGAGAGTGGCATCGTTACAGCACGCAGGAACAAAACCTGGCTTACAGCCATTTCATGTGCCAACTTTAAGATTGCGCTCGTAGCTCAGCTGGATAGAGCACTGGTTTCCGGTACCAGGTTTGCCGGGGGTTCGAATCCCTCCGAGCGCGCCATAAAGCAACAGGATACATATCCTGCGGTGTGCGTGATCTCTTTCTGTTTTAAACCGTACTGTTTTTTAGGGATTCTTAAATTTGTTGACACAACGCCATGCCCACTCCTTGGACTGGGATCGCGGAGAGGTCAGCTTGCGGAAACCCACCTGCGAGAGCGCGGGTTGAAAAAACAATTAGAGAAAACGGCATCTGTGGGACATACTTCTTTAAACAAATACATACCGTGCTAGATGGGGAGTTGGCGGTGCCCTGTAACCCGCAATCCGCCTTAGCGGGGTTGAATTCCCATCTGCGGTGCGAATAGGTGAGGTCTGCCTTGTGAGAGTAGTGTTGAGAATCGGGTCCAACGCAATGGAAACCCATGAACCTGGTCAGGTCCGGAAGGAAGCAGCCATAAGTGGAGCCTTCTATGTGCCGTGGGGTAGCCTGGTTTGAGCTAACTTACACAAGTAACGCTTGGTTATTCGTATCTAAGATGGGTGCACGGTGTTTTAAACAGGACGATTAGCTCAGTTGGTTAGAGCGCTACGTTGACATCGTAATCCATTATCGTCCACCAATATAACCTCATTGAGTTAACTTTCCGCTTCACTTCGAAAGAAGTTTATCATAGATTGGTGCCATATGGCACATTAAAATGGGGCATTAGCTCAGCTGGGAGAGCGCTACACTGGCAGTGTAGAGGTCAGCGGTTCGATCCCGCTATGCTCCACCATACATAGTATTTTTTGAGAGTCTCTTGATTTTTCAGGAGACTCTTTTTGCTGTATATCGGGAAAAAAAGCAGCTTATAATTTTAGAGCGGCTTTAATCGTATGAATGGATCGGATCAGGATTCTTCATAAGACGAACAATATTTGGTAAAATGAATTCAGCCCTTGCGGCAATGGAATTGAAAGGAGATGTTGATGGATGATGAGCAGGAGAATGGCTGAGATTGTAGGAGACGGGGAGGGATATGCAAAATAATTATTGCATAAATCCTCCCAAAAGTTTCATCCAAACTTAAGGAGGAAACCACTTGAATCCTACAGATATGAAAAAACTTGGGCTGACTGAACATTTTATACAGGAGTCCAGTAAATATAAAGATCTTCATATAGGCAGAATTTCGTCCCAAGCTAAAGATTTATATAGGGTCTTTACGGATAAAGGTGAGATAACGGCTAAGATATCCGGAAAGCTCCGACATACAGCTACTGAACGTTACGAATACCCTGCTGTTGGAGATTTTGTAATGGTGGACCGAACAGATCCTTGCCAAGGTTATGGAATCATTCACCATTTCCTAACCAGAAAAAGTGCTTTTGTGCGAAACGTGGCAGGTAAGGCCACCGCTGCGCAAATTGTCGCAGCTAATATGGATATTGTTTTCATCTGTATGTCCCTTAACCAGGATTTCAATCTTCGCAGACTAGAGCGCTATTTGTCCATCGGTTGGGATAGCGGGGCCGTGCCGGTGATTGTACTTACAAAATCAGATCTCTGCGAGGATCTTGAGGAAAAGCTTTGCGTGATTTCATCGATTGCGATAGGTGTAGATGTGCTTGTCACCACAAGCATGTCCGTTGATGGATACCAATCGGTAAAAAGATATCTTTCTCATGGCAAGAGCGTTGCGTTTATAGGATCTTCTGGAGTTGGGAAATCCACTTTAATTAATCGTCTTCTCGGCCGAAACGAATTGAAAACCAATGAAGTGGGCGATCACGATAAGGGCAGGCACACGACAACCCGACGCGAGTTAATGATCCTTCCGGAAGGTGGCGTAGTCATTGATACGCCTGGAATGCGTGAGCTTGGTGTGATTCATGCCGATTTCTCAAAATCCTTTGCGGACATTGACGACCTTGCTTCCCGATGCGCGTTTAACGATTGTTCCCATGAAAGTGAGCCTAACTGCGCCGTGCAAGAAGCGATAAGGTTTGGCACGTTGTCTGCGGAAAGGCTAGAAAGCTTCCGGAAACTCAAAAAGGAAGCGAAGTATGATGGCTTGAATTCTAAGATGATTGAAAAAGAAAAGATTAATGAAATGTTTGGCGGCATGGGAGGCATGAAAAATGCCAGGAAGTTCTTGAGAGAAAAGAATAAGAACAAGAGGCGTTGATTATTCCATGTAATGATCATTTTTTATTTTAGACCGGCTCCATTTGGAGCCGGCACTTTATTTTGCAGAAGGTTCTGTTCATTTTCTACCCCTTCGGCAACAAACTCCATGTTCAAATAATGTCCTTGTGTTACGACTGACTTCGCAATGGAAAAAAATGATTAATCTAGCTTAACGCCTGATGGAGAAAAAATAGGAGCTGTTGAAGATCCGCACTGTCGGGAAACGAAGCTAATGCCTCTGACACATCGATCAACAGCAACCAGTCGATAGTAAAAAAGGTGATTTAATGCACAAAAAGGTTAAGAACAAGTTGTTTAGTTTATTTACCAGTGAGTTGTTTGCTACGATTGTGTTTGCCGTATTGTGGATTATGTATAACCAGCTTTATGAATGGACAAAACCCTACTTAACTTCCTATCAAGCCCTGAATTCCAATGCGATGGAGTTCAGGGGTATTTTCATTTCAGCAGTTCACATTAGATTCCTCTTCCATTTTATATTCCCAGCGCTGAAAGATTTTTGGGTATTGTATGATCTTATTGTAAAATTAAAAGATGAGCCCTATCCAAAGCAGCCGCTCAATTTTGGGAGAGCGTGAATTAGAAGGCAAATATGGATATCATGCACTCCGTTCCTCACTTAATGCCATATTAAATACTAAATGTAATATTAACAAAATGTTAAATAGTAAAAAGATAAATGTCACCTTCTATTCCTACAATCCAGCTAATTCAATTGGCAGGTTTTATTGTTTAAGAAGGAAATATTCTAGGAAAGGAGAATCGAATACCCAAGTGATGCTTGGTTTCTACTGCATGGAATACACGACGCTTTTGGTAAATGCTGGTGATATGAGTGCTCTTGATGTTATTATTTTTTATATAAGATTCATTTCAATTCAGCATTATCTATCAAAAAGTAGGGGTGTTGCTCATGCTTCGCTGCGCATGGTGTATGAAAAAAATAGGAGAAAATAAACCCTGTTTTGGATTAAGTGTTAAGTTTAGACCAAATGTCGATTTCAACGAACTAGGCGGCCAAATTACTTCAGTTTATTTAACTTCAAGAAAAACAAGTGTTCCACTCATTGTTACGGCAGAGGGGGCAGAGGCAAAGAAAAGTGGACAAGATGGAATTTTTGCGATATGCAGTGAGAAATGTGGGGAAAAGATGCAGCTGGCAGTAGCGAAAGAGTTAGAATTGTTTACGGGAACAACAGACTTTATTAATCTTACATAAAAAGATAATTGCGCATAAAGACTGGTTATAAGGCTAATGAGGTCGAACGGTACTCGAGTTCGGCCTCTTGGCTTTTCTTTGCGAAAATAGCCTTGACTGGTCAGATAAACATTGCACTTAGGTCCATGACAAGACCTTCCGGCATTTCCACTTTGAGCTCATCTTCAGGCCCATACAATGTGGCTTCCCCAAACTTTCCCCCATCGGATAAGCTGCTGTATACCTCTATCGTATGATTAAAAGGGTCAACGATCCAATATTCTTTAACTCCCGCTCATTCGTATAATCGTTTCTTGACTCCTTTCTCTTTCTTAGCGGTTGAAGGGGATAACACTTCCGCGATAAGGTCTGGAACCCCTTCGCATCCTAAATCTGTAATTGTTTCATAGCCTTTTATTCAAATCTCGATGCAGTAGTCTATTACTTATACAAAATAGATTCATAGACTGAATTATACGAAACTATTGCGAGGTTGATAGAAACATGCAAATAGAATGGATTCCAGGAAACCGCATAGTTATGAATTCTCAAACCATCAAAGAATATGGAATTGCCCCGGGACGAGTCATCTTTCATTTTGGATCCTGGGTCCAGCAAGCGGACATTCGAAGAAATGAAGATTTCGCGCCGCACACCATTGGTTTGCTGAAAGACTGGAAGAAGCGATTTTCGATACCCGATCATCTCCCTTATAAAATGTATAGTCTGAAAAACCGAATTCATCTCGGACCCGTAATCGCCTTGATTGTATTTTCAGAGCATAAGAAAATAAATGCCGAACAACTGGACGATTTCCGCGGTTACTTTACCCGATACAGTAAGATTAACGGGCTTCTGTATTTATGTGCCAGTGATGGGATCGATACAAAGAGGCAAGCCATCAAGGGTTATTATTTTGACCCTCATGCCCCAAAAGGGGCTACTCCTTGGAAAGAGGGTACCTTTCCCTATCCGGGAGCCGCTTATAACCGAACGCGGTTAAGCAGGAGGATTTTCGATCATCTATCTTCCCGCATGGCGGGGCGTATATTCAACAGTTATTCCAATGGATCATTCAGCAAATGGGAATTATGGATGCGTCTATCCCCTTTCCCGGAACTCCGCAGTCATCTTCCTTACACGATCCCCGTAAAACAGGTAAAAGATTTGGATGAAAGCTTGAAAAAGTATGGTGCTGTTTATCTCAAGCCTACTAGAGGGACCTTGTCAAAAGGGATCAGAAAAGTGAAAAGGAGCCGTAATGGATACCTCGTTGAGTATCCGAACCGGGAAGGGAAAAAACCAATCATTAAAAGACGGATAGGTGAACCTACAGAAATATCTAACTGGCTGCGGGAATTAAAAAGCAGGGAGTATCTCATTCAGCAGGCAATCAATATGAAAAGATATAAAAAAATGCCCATCGATTTCCGAGTGATCATGCAAAAAAACGGAAGAAACAAATGGCAATGTACCGGCACTTTCGGGAAATTTGGCAAGAAAGGAAGTATTATCACCAACTTTAGCAGGTCAGGTTTTGTTCGGCCTGGAATCGCTGCCCTACAATTGGCATTTGGAATGAATGATCAAGAAGCTATGCTCAAAATGAAGAAATTGCAAGCGATCTCCTTTCGCATATGTCGTATCTTTGATCAGTACGGGAATTACGGAGACCTTGGAATTGATCTCATGATTGACAAGAACGGCAAGATATGGATCTTGGAGGTAAATACGCTTGATACGTATCATCAATTCCCGCTTCATATTGATGATAAAGCCCTTTATCTCAAAGTGGTTACTACTCCATTAAACTATGCAAAATACCTCACCGGCTTTATGTGAAGCCTAGGTATTTTATTGAAAGTATCAGGATTCGATTACTCAGGAAGAGTGCTTAGTCACTCTTCATTTTTTATATCCAGATGAAAATCAGACCACTACCCTTTCATTAAAGTAATTCGGTTTTCACTACCAACTAACGGGGATCCATAGTATAATACCGGTTGCTTTCAATGGTAACCGTTTTTTCGTTACTCAACTATTAAAGAGTATAGTTGAGGTATAGCATATTGGTTCAGCAGTCAAAATTAATTAATACTTAATTTAAAAGGAGGTTTACTGATGAAAGAAGAGCAAAATTCTTTTCGCCCCGGTACGATCCTTTCGGCTGATGTAACGGTTAATCATTCAGAGGCAGTACGTGATTTTTACAAGAAAGTCATAGGATGGGAACATAGAGAATACAAAAGAGGAGATTATACCGACTATTTTATGATAACTACCGATGGACAGCCCGTGGCGGGTATTTGTCAAAGAGCAGGAAGTCTTGCTGATTTTCCCCCGGTGTGGCTCGTTTATTTTGGAGTTAAGGATTTAAAAGCAAGTCTGGAAGAATGTCGTAATCTTGGTGGTAAAGTCCTTTTTGAGCCTCAAGGTGAGGGTCGTGGCAGTTATGCTGTTATTGAATATCCTGAAGGAGCAATCTGTGCTCTCAGCCAAATATGAAATTTTACCCACTAACGAGGAAAACAAACGTGAATAAATTTTAACATATTACACAAATTATTTTCGACTGTCAACTATAGTAACGAAATGAGTGATTATTATAAATACATTTATTCAGAACCTAAATTTTGATTCAAAAGGTATATGGTGGGTTTTTCTGTTTGCTTCCGTTGTAATTCTTTTTATGTTATTCATGCCAAAACGCTTGAGAAAGAGTGAAATTTACTTTACTTTCGGCGTAGTTGGTTATGTCACAATGTTAATAGATGTTAACTTTATGTCAACCTACCTTGATGTATTTGATTTGGGAAGTAAAGCCCAAGTGGAAGGGATTGGAGACTTAATTAGTATGGCAATAATTCCTTCATGTCTGGCAGTTATTTATTTAAATTATCTTAGATGGGAAAAGAAGTGGCAATATGTTACTTTGTTTGTACTTATTTCTTTCTTCTTTGAATGGGTATTAGTTCAAGTTGGATACATGACATTAAAAGGATGGAAAACGTGGTGGTCTTTACCTGTATATTTTTTAATTTATGCGTACTGGTTGCCATGGCAGTTGCGTTTATTAAGGAATATAAATGGAACCAGAAAATTTGCATCATCGAATAAAATTAAACTAAATAAAATATTTAAAATGAAAATAAAAGAAAAAGCTAAGTAGTTAAAGCAAAGGAAATTGGTTGTCGGAGAGTCTAGATAAAAAATAACGGGAGTCAATTATGTCGTAAATGTATGTATTCCTTTCATCATGGAGATAAATGCCTCGGTTAACCTAGGATCCAATTGTGACCCCCGAGCATGAATGAGTTGATCAACAGCATGATCATAAGTTAAGGGCAATCGGTAAGCACGAATGCCTGTCATTGCTTCCCAAGTGTCAATAATGGACAAAATTCTGCATAGGTAGGGAATCTCACTATTTGAAATATGATCCGGATAGCCTAAACCATCCCACCGTTCATGATGCCATATTACTAGTTCCATGATCCTTTGATCCAAGCCAAAAGGTGCCAGGATTTCATAGCCCCAAATAGGGTGTTTCTTAATAATCTCAAATTCTTCAGTAGTTAATTTCCCTTTTTTATTGAGAATCTGTTGATCAATTTTAGTCTTTCCAATGTCATGCAGCCAGCTACCTATTTGTAGAATTTCCCGTTCATTATTGCTGAGTTGCAAATACTGAGCAAAAGAATTAGCCAAAATAGAAACCCGGTTAACGTGTTCTTTGGTATATGGATCATATTCAGAAGCAAAGTCATCGACCAGCAAGAATGAACACCTCTTTTTTAAAAAGCTTTATATTCATTGTAATTTAATCTACCTTATTGAAGACCGCATTTCTAACCGCAAGTAACCGCAATTTTTTAGGGGGCATTTCTCAAGTTGGGAATCGCATTTTAAACAACACAACGTAACTGATTGGTTTCACGATTCGATTAAACTAGTTCAGGAGTTACATTTTAGAGGTCATATAAAATTTACTAAGTTTGCTCATAGAGCGGAAGAACTACCGCAGAAAATATACGGTTTTCCCCATTAGATTTACGGTTTGATGGGGCCAGTTTTGGTATAAAATGTATTTAAGGAATTGTTTTAGAGAGAAGGTAGATTGCATTGTTTTATTGTATCTTTTGTAACGATCTTCATCCTATGGTATTATGTTCACAAAAGTTTATTACCGGTTTTAAAACCTATCCTTCCAATCAGAAGTATAACTTAGGGATTTGCAATGAGCATTCCTTTCATAGTAGAATAATAGACTCAATTCCCGCCTTTGACGGACAACAAAAATTTTCTTCAAAATAATGACATGTCATACACTTTTTGATAACGGAGCCATTGATGGTACAATCTATTTATACTGAGATTGAACGTGGTATCACTAGCAATTTCATAGATTTAGAACTTAAAAGGACTCTGCTCACTTTCGTAGATTTCAAAGCCAAGAGCGGCTTCCCCTTTGGGGAATTGACACTTCTTCACTACCATATGTTCGGCGGGGAATCAGAAGAAATATATAAGGCTGCAGCCTCGATTGAATCCATGATCCTTGCCTTGGACATATTAGATGATTTACAGGACAAAGATAATGGCAGCGCGCCCTGGAGTGGCATGCATACAGGCATTGCTATGAATGCAGCAACCGGACTATTGTCTTTAAGTTATAGGATAATAGAGAATGCTTCCTTCTCTGATGCACGGAAAAAGGACGCCATAAGCTATTTTCACACCTGTATCCTTCACGCCATGGATGGCCAGCATCGAGACTTAAGCGAATCAATCCGGAATGAAGAGGATTTAATCAATCTCATTCAGTTGAAATCCGGCTCTCTGACAGCAGCTGCATGCTTATTAGGCACTGCCCTCACAACTGGAGAACATCATCAGGAAGTAAAGGAATATTCAACGCATATCGGCATTGCCGCGCAAATTGCTAACGATATCGAAGATGTTTGCTGTTGGGAGAAAAAGAGCGATTTTCTGCATAAGAAAGTTACACTCCCAGTCCTATTCCTTCTTCAAAGCAAACACGAAGACTATCAAATAGTCAAACGGTATTATCAAGGATTGATTGAAGAGAAAGAGGTTCTTCATCGAAAACAAGAAATTGAAGCTTTGATCAAAAATTCAGGATCCCTGCAGTATGCTGCTGTCATTATGCGTGTTCACCAACTTAAAGCGATGGAACATATAAACCGACTCCCTCTATCTCAGCTGTGGAAAGAGAAGCTACTAAAAAACATCAACATGTGAACCGTAACCCCTCTGCGGAAAACCGCAATCAGCTTACGCGGTCAAAACGATAGTTAGTATGATAAAATATCTAATGGTATCATACTGTAGATCTTTATTCCTAGGAGGATCCAAAATGCTGAATAAGGTTGTCGAATATCTCAAGAGTAATAATGAAATTATCGAAAAGTTAAAGGATGGAACAGTGAACCTAGTCGGCCTAACTGAAGTGGAAAAACAAGCTGTGATGGACATCTTTATCACGAGCCAAGATACAGCGGCCTTATCGGTTAAAAAATACTGGTAATCAACCATGAACAGTCAGGATAATTTCCTGGCTTCTTTTTTTGAGGAAGGGGATTTTAATGGAAGTTGTCCGAAAGAATCTGGTTTTCTTAGCGTTTTTTTTGACTTTAATCCTCGCTGGCTATTTGGTTTTAGCCAGTCTAGATAAGATGTACATTGGAATTACAGTAGATAAGAACGAGAAAGGTTGGCAAGTGGCCCAGGTAGATAGTATCGGTTGGGCCCAATATAACGGAATTCGAAAGGGTGATTCCATCCTTTCATTAGACCTAAAGCCACCTGATGAACATCCTTCTATAATTAAATATGGGGTAGTGGAGAATATTAGTGAATTAGAATGGAGCCGCAATGGAGAAAAGAAACGACATACGGTTTCTGGATTGTTTTTGCCCCAATTGATGGTTTATCATATTGTGATTCCTGGGATTGTTTTCATGATCCTTTTCCTGCTTTCCTTATTTCTTTATTTCCGGAAAAGCAATGATCCTGCTGCAAGGATATTAATTTTGTTTTGTATCATTCTCGGGTTATGTTATTTGAGTGCTTCTGCTTCTGCACGAGTAGACCCGTTGGCACTCTTGCTCAATCGATTCACTTTCCTCGCGGTACCTGTTCTTTTTATACATTTTATCTATTGTTATTTCATTAGATATGGCATAAGGTTGCTCAGCAAAACTGTTTTAAGATATGTTTATTATATCAATGCGGCTGTTTTTGTCTTCCACACCCCGTTTCTTTTCATGGAATGGGGATCGTTGTATTCACTAGCAAAAAATACGTTGCTTGCTCTGTTTTCAATTAATATGTTTTTATGTATTTATATATTGAGTTCAAGTTATAAACGAATAAACTCCCTACCGGCGCTTAAACTGATGCTAAACGGGATCGCTTTTTCTTTTTCCCCATTTATCTTATTAGTTGCGATCCCAAGAATTCTCTTTGGAGTTGAAATCATCCCTGGATCCGTTGCGGCAGTGTTCTTGGTTATTTTACCCTTTCTATTTATTTACTTAATTACAACGGATCTTTTGTTTGATATCGATTTTTTCATTCACCGGCTGCGTTATTATGGATTGCTAGCTTTATTTTCAACGAGCCTGGTTCAAGTGGTAATGATCCCCGCAAACAATGACTGGCTACATTCGTTACAGGATACTTTGGCCATCTATTTTTCTACCGTCATTTTCCTGTATATAAAAGAGGAGCTAGATTATCGTTTTAGTTCCAAATTGTTCAAGCAAAAACACCAACTAAATGTGGCGATCGATCATTTTTTGAAAAAAATTACAAAATCCATGAAATTATCGGAGATGGAAGATCAGTTGACTCATGAATTCAAAAAAGTGCTCAATGTAAAGTCGGCCACGATATTGGAAATGGATAAATCAACTCTGGATGTACACGTGAGAAAGGAAGATCCAGAAAGTAAATTTAAGGACTATGGCTCAATTAGAAAGATATTCGACCGTTTTAGTTTCGAAACCGAGCTGGTTGAATTAGACAGTGAGGCATTCGTGAAGATAGGAGAAAAGAATAACCTGGTTTATTTTTTATTCCTAGAAGAAAAAAACAATCGTACTCGCTATAACAAAGATGAAATATTCTGGATTCAAACGGTGGCCCGCTACATTTCGATTATGTATGAAAACTTAAACCTGGTAGAGGTTTTGACTGAAGAGTTGGAAGGCGCTGTTCGTTCCAAAACATCTCCATGGGTTTCACGTCTGTTGTTTAGTTTGTCTGAAAAAGAAAGGCGCCTGCTAGCTGCTGATTTGCATGATTCTGCTCTACAGGACCAATTATTATGCTATCGCCAGCTCGAACCCTTATCACGGAATAATCGCATTCCTACTGACATCCAGTCGCAACTAAAAAACATTTCAGAGGCTTTACTCGACGTTGCCCACCAGATTCGTGAAACATGCAATGAGCTGCGCCCGCCGTTTATCAAAGAAATGGGGCTTCTTGAATCTTTAGAATCTTTATTTGAATATGCACGTCTACGTACAAACTATTCCGTTCAATTTGATGCGCAGAACTTCGACTCTGAATTGAACGATGAGCAGGCTCTAGCCTTATATCGAATCGTTCAAGAGTTGCTTACAAACGCAGCTAAACATTCTAAGGCTACTCAGGTATCCATGCACCTTTATAACAAAAGTAACCAAATTTATTTCCGATACCGGGACAACGGCATCGGTATGGATGTGGAACGATTTGAATTTTCTATACGTCATATGGGGCTTTCCGGAATCAAAGAGCGGGTACATTGTTTTGATGGGCGTGTAGAGTTAAATTCTATTCCGGGCGAAGGTTTAGAAATATTTCTCACTTTCCCCAATACTGAAAAAGTAATGTTAGGAGGGGCTTCAGTTGATTGATATTCTATTGGTGGATGACCACCTAGCGGTCGGTCAGGGTACAAAAATGATTTTAGAGAAAGAACCAGATATTAAAGTAACTGTTTTATCCTCTGGCGAAAAAGCTCTGGAATTATTAACTACAAAAGTATTTGATGTTATGCTTTTCGATTTAAATATGCCAGTCATCAATGGACTTGAATTGACTCGTAAAGTGATGGCCATCAATTCCGACACAACTGTACTCATTTATACTGGGTATGACATCCATCCACATTTTAATTATTTAATGGACGCTGGCGTATCCGGTTTTATTAGTAAGTCAGCTTCAAAAGAAGAACTTGTGACCTCCATCCGATGTGCTCTTAACGGACAGGCACTTATTCCTATAGCCCTTTTACAACAGCTTCGTCGAATGGATACAAGGATAACGGCAACCCCTGGCCAAAATCAAGCAGAGGAAATCACTATAAATGAGAAGGAACAAAGCATTCTCCAAGAAATTGCGAGAGGGAAGAGCAATAAAGAAGTAGCTCAAACGCTTTTTATGAGCCAACGAACAGTGGAATATTACTTGACCCGAATCTTTAACAAACTGAATGTTAAATCCCGAGGAGAAGCATTGGTGGAGGCGAAACGTTTACGCTTAATTCCAGAATTTATACAACAATAATTACATATTGAATTCCCAGTTACCAAGGCAGCGGCCAAACAAGTGATGGTGGATAAGAAAAAGCTAGAGTTCTTAATGAGGCACCTCCTCCGTTTGGTCCATCGGAAGAAAGTCTATCGTGAGGTCAAGAATCGAAGGAAAGATCAATCGGATCTGTATGTAATGATCAATGGAGCAGGAGGGTTCACACTTTGCAGAGCAGAGACATTCCCCTGCAGACACCATCAAGGAATCTCAAATCCCTCCACATGCTGCAGGTTGCAAGTGTTCAGTCCATATCGGAATCATGGATTATCTAACGGATGAGGAACGAAAACGGTATGGAATCACCACGTAGGCCGGCACGATTGTATCCTGAATGATCAAGGAAAGAGGGGAGAATATGGGGTTATTTGACTGGTTTAAATCAAAACCAAATCCGTCTCCAAAGACGGTGAAACCTACATCGTCTCAGCGAGAAACGGCACAACGTGAAAAGTCCGTTAAACCGAAACCGGATCTTTCTTTAGAAGCCACCGAGAAACGAGTGACAGACCTCAATAAATGGTTTGATCAGTTCTATATAATGGGTCTTAAAGCCAATGAGTGCTATGAAAAAGGGGAAGTAAAGAAGGCAAAAACCACCTTAGAGAAAGCCATCTTCCAGCTGGATAGCGATATCCCATCCCACTATCATATGTTGACCAATATCTATGACCAACTTCGGGATCAAGCCGGCTTGGAAAAATTGAAACAAAAGGCCATCCAAGAAATCACCAGAGATCGGAACGTCCAAAACGGAAGTAATATCAAGTTTGAACGGATATCTAAGGAAATTGACTTTATCTTGCGTTTGGACCAATTAGCCAAAGAAGTTCAAGGGTTTGTCTTAGATACACCTGGCATGAATCAAGCTGCACTCATCCGATGGATTACCCAGTCCTTCCAGTTAGAGTATCAGAAACCCAAACGAGTGTATGAACATACCTTGCAGCTCGGCTATATTCGGAAAGAAAAGCAAGGAAAGGTATATCAGCATTTTGCGGTGGAAGAAACGTTGTAATAAGAAAGAAGGGGAAGGAAGTTGAGTGAGAAGTTGAAACCCCAGAAAGAAGGGCAACCAGTGACCGTAGACATGGGTTTGGAGCATTTACTTGGACTTCTTCCTGAAGAATCCAAGAAAGAATTACGATCCCTGTTGAACAGCGGAAGGGAATTCAACCTCCCCTATGATTATGACCAAATGTTTAAGGGTTATCGGAAACAGTGGTCGGAGGAGTAACTTCAGCTAAAACTTGGCTTATTGTGGTAACGGGATTCTTTACTTGATTAAACTATGGCTGCCAAACGTTGGCAGCCTAATGTCTTTTTTTCTGGAATTACATCCTCATTTGTAATTTTGATATTTATATATGGCATAACCAGAGCCATGGCTGTTCCTTTTGCTGTTGACCTTCCTGTATAGACTATGAAATAGTCTTTTCCAAAAAAGGAGCGCACCGATATGATAGTCTTGGAAGGTCTCGGTAACTTTTATAACAAGGATAAGACCGCTTTAGCTAACCTGACCAAACGAGTTCTGGTACTGCTCAAACGCAAAATAGTCCGCTTTTTCTTCAAAATTTAAATTTCGATAGTCCTTCGTCAGGCGAGCCTCTTTTTTCAGCTTGCTTTGGTAAGTTTGTAGGACCTGATTTTTATCGGCATTGATATAAGGCAAGGCATCCAATAGGTGAGAGAATTCATGAAATAAAATGAAATAGGGAAGTGCCCTTTTTGGAATATGATAGGTAGCCATCACTTCTTGTTCATTTGTGGTGATATGTCCGTCATAAGGGATTTGTATTAAAATCGTGGCTTTTCTGCGACGACGTTCCACTACTACTGAGCCGCCGTAAAAAGGCCCCCATGAGACGTGAAGCAAACATGGGATGGAGAGGTTCATGCGGGTAGATAAAAGGCTTAATTGGTCTTGAAGCCGTTTATTCCAAACACGTAACCTTAATTTTCGCCACTTTAAGCTAAGTAAGATCTTGTCCACGATTAATCACCCCTTTTGCCCCAATTTACAATGATATGTGGAATATGAACAAGTTGAAAAATAAGGAATTGGACTTCAGTCCCTATAATCATCTCAGGGATATCGGACTTTATTGTATGTTTGAAGTTATAAAGCAAGAGGTGATGTCGTCGATGCCTGCATAAAAAGCACATATTTGGAGGAACTTAAAATTATTGGAAATAATTACATGGGTTCTAGTTATATCAAGGAAGGAGTTAATCTAAATGAATTGGGCAGGTTGGCCATTAGATCGAATAACGATTTTATTTGTAAGTCTTGCCTTTATGATGATAGGGATTCAAGTCACAATGTTTCATTATCGTCAAAACTTTCATCATAAATCCATGTGGCTTCCTGTTATCTCAGCGCCTATTTTTTTTATAGTAGGAGTAGCGTTAACTTTCTATAGGGTGAACTGGCTTTCTACTCTTTTTTTTGTGTTGATGTGGATTGGCTTAATTGATGGGCTGATTGGCTTTTACTTTCACTTTAGAGGTGTGGGGATTCGGGTTGGCGGATGGGCACTCCGAAACTTTTTAATCGGCCCGCCAATCATACTCCCTTTGATGTTTACGGCCATGAGTGCTCTTGGTTTGATTGCCTTATATTGGAGGTGAAGCTAATGACTAGCAAATCCCATTACTCCTCATATGATGTCATGGAGCAAAAAGATCATTGGGATGACCATACGCAGCAAGTGGTATCATCTAGGTTAAAAAACAATATTGGGTTTCGGTTCTTGCAGGATACCGAGGTTCACATGTTGCGAAAGATTTGCTCTCTATTAGTTGGAGATGAAAGAGAGGAGATCCTTCAATTCATGCTGCATCACTTTGATGATACGCTCCATTCTTCGGTTGGAGAAGGCCAGCGGAAAACAGGCGTTCCGAAAGCTCAGGTTCTAATTCGTAAAGGTCTACAGGCGATTGATCAAGCATCCCGGGACTTACACACTGTCCGTTTTATTCAACTCGATAAGAAAGCTCAGGTTCAGTTATTAATTGAAATCAGCGAATCAAAGGCCGTTTCCATACCTGAGTGGGACAGCATTCCGCAAAAAGAGCTTTTCAAAAAACTGCTTACTCTCTCAAAAGAATCCTATTATTCTCATCCCACCGTTTGGTCAGAAATAGGGTACGGCGGTCCTGCTTATCCGCGAGGTTATGTTCGAACACAATTGGGACAATTAGATCCTTGGGAGGCACAACCAGATGATGAATCGTAAATATCAGAGTGAAGTGGTGGATGCAGTCATTGTGGGTGCCGGTGCAGCGGGAGGGGTAATTGCGAAGGAGTTAAGTGAGGCGGGGATGAAGGTTGTTGTGCTGGATGCAGGCCCCATGTGGGACCCCCAGCACGACTTTGCGAGCGACGAGCTTGAAATGAAAAGGCTGGGATGGCAAGAAACGAGAATCGTGGATGGCCAAAATCCATTGCAAATGGGACATAACAACAGTGGGCGTGGGATTGGAGGGGGAACTAGCCATTTTACCGGTGTATTCCTTCGCTTTCATGATGCTGACTTTAAGGCAAGGAGTCTTGATGGCGTTGCCGACGACTGGCCAATCGAATACGAAGATTTAGCCCCTTATTACGACAAAATTGAAAAGGAAATAGCCGTTTCGGGTCCTAAACATTTCCCTTGGGGGAATTTTCATGGACCTTATCCGTATCCTGAAAGAGAACCATTAAGTCCGAATGCTTACATGTTTCAAAATGGATGTGCAAATCTTGGGATTGAAAGTGTAGTAGCACCATTGGCCATTCTCTCTGCCCCTTTTGAAGACCGTCCTCCTTGCATCAATCGCGGGTTTTGCAACCAAGGGTGTATGCCCAATGCCAAGTTTAGCACCTTGATTGTACATATTCCAAAGGCGATTTCTGCGGGGGCTGAGGTGCTGCCCAATTGCATGGTCACTCAAATCTTAATGGATCGGAATGGACGAGCGAAAGGGGTAGAGTTTATTCATGAAGGCAAAACCTATAAGCAGGAAGCGAAATTAGTCATCCTGTCTGCCTTTGTTGTAGAAACTCCGCGATTGTTGCTGAATTCCTTCAACGCTCCATTTCCAAATGGTTTAGCCAACAGCAGCGGATGGGTAGGAAAAGCTTTTATGCCCCATAGCAGCCATGATGTGTACGGGAAATTTGATGATGAAATTCGCTTGTATAAGGGCACTCCTGTTTTAGCAACCACACAGGAATTTTATCGCACCAATCCTAAACATGATTTCGTCAGGGGATATACGCTTCATGCCCATGGGGCCAGACCTCTTGAGTTTATTAATGGCGTTTCCAATTCACAGAATAAAGGGCTTCTCTGGGGACAAGCATTGCGTCAAGTCGCTCTGGATTATAATTATTATGGACGAGTTACCTTAGTAGGTGAAGTTCTTCCCAACGAAAAAAACACCATCACCTTGGCTGACGAAAAAGATGAGTATGGCTTGCCGCGTGCAAAGGTGACATTCAGCTATGGGGAAAATGATCAAAAACTAATCAATCACGCAGTAAAAAAAATGAGCGACATTATCGAGGCAGCTGGCGGGAAACCGGAATTTATCGTAGAGGATACAGCCCATTTGATGGGTGGATGCCGAATGGGGAATGATCCGAACACGTCTGTCGTCAATTCCTTCGGTCAAACGCATGACATTCCGAATCTGTTTATAAGCGATGCAAGTATCTTCGTTACTTCCGGTGGAGGAAACCCAACGAATACGGTCATGGCATTAGCGGCAAGAACGGCTGATTATATTAAAGATAAGGCTTTAACATTGGAGATTTAACGCTTTACCCAGTTCATATAAAGACTGGGGAGTTTTTGTCTATAATAATTTTAGGTGCGAAAATACTTCAAAAACAAGTGATGTGTTGTAGGCAGATAGAAGTGTTTGGAATCAAACGGATGTGTTTGATGAACGTGAGCTTTGGGGCGATATAATTGGTCTAGGGTGGATATGGTATACGACGGTTAATGGTAGGACTCCACATTCCCACTACTATTCCGGTAAAACCACAGGGTAACTGTTTGATGTTATACCAATAAACGATTAAAGGCTTACGAATTGACGTAAGCCTCTAAATATTATGTTATTAGTACTAACTCATTCTTTCTTCCAGAGGAGAAAGAAAACATTTTCGTCAATAATATCGTCCCGAACTGGTTTTACAACGCCTTGGTTTAATTGTCTTGTTATATTAGGTTTAGATCCTTATTAAGTCATAGACCGCAATAGGCTGAACAATGTAAGGTCCAACGTGGGTTCAATCTTAATAGTAAACTAAAACAGAATGTTCTTTTGAGAGCATAGGTAATAAGTGTTACTTTAAACTGTATGTTTGAAATTTCTGAAAGATGATGTTGAAAAAAATAATTTGAAGTCAGCTTTTTCGGTACAGGTTGAGAGGTAACATTTACAATTCGGTTCATTTATTTTTCTAACGTGAGGAACAGTAAGGACTTTCAAACCATCTTTCACATGACGTTTGCATACGAATAACATTTCTTATTTCCCCCTTTAAACCAAAGATAAAGATGACCTTAAAGTATATTTCATTATTATGATAATGATAACTTTTTTCATTAGAAAAATTCATGAAATTTATTCGAATTGGGTAAATAGGTTTTGGTTAAGAGATAATTAATATGGTTCCTCTTTTGAAAAACAACAGTCAGATTATTTAACGATATTGGTACAAAATAACATATGAACGGGCTATAGTATAGTTATCAGAGTGGCACCCCTACTCTGGTTACTCTCCTATCCATATTCACCACCTTCATCTTGGAGGTGGTTTTTTCTTTTCCTAGCAAGGAGAAGTCCGAATCCAAGCCAATCGCAAAGACGATAAGGTATGCATTCGGATCATAGACCAAGGGTGTGGAATCCCAAAAGATGAATTATCTAAAATCGGTAACCCGTTCTTTACTACCAAAGAAAATGGAACCGGATTAGGCGTAATGGTTTCACAGCGTATTATCCAAAACCATGAAGGACACATGCGGATTGAAAGTGAAGTTGGCAAAGGAACTACGGTGGAAGTCATTTTACCATTCGCCAGATAGGCATTTTTTAATAACTATGTTTAAAATCTCTTTTATTAAGCTAAAAATAAAATACAACTTATATGGTTACTTTGAAAAAAGGGGTACACATCCCCCAGCAAACTATGTCCGAATTACCGAAGTTGCCAACCAGACCAATTTGTTAAAGGGTTCTTACGTTTAATTACGTAGGAACCCTTTTGTTTTAATGATTAGAGTGTTTTTTATTGTTTATTATTCATCTTCATTTTATATAAATTATCGTATTCCTTGGCAATTATTCCATGCAACGGATGATCTTTATTGATTTTAGTGTAATACGTAATGGTTTGATCTAAACCGTCATTCTTAATAGAATTTTGAAGCGCTGCAGCTTCAGCATCTTCCGGCTCGTCAAATAATAATGCAGCTGCAATCGCTGTAGGAATATGAGTAACGGTTAAATGGCAATGAAACATTTCCATTGCAGGAGCGACCAACCGATCATGTGGAGAAAGTTTTCGAATAGGGGAGCGGCCTACACGTACAACTTCATCTGAAATGTAAGGGTTTTTAAATCGTTTAATAATTTTATCGATATAAAATTCATGATTTTCTTTATCAAATCCATGTTTGTGCTGAAGAAGCTGACCCGTTTCGTGCAAAACCTGCTTTGCCTTTTCTAAAATAAAGGGGTCTTGGATGGCTTCGCTAATGGTTTTAAATCCTAAAAGATAGCCAAGGTACGCGATCACTGCGTGACCCGTATTGACCGTAAAAAGTTTTCGTTCGATATAAGGTGTCAAATCATTAACAAAAGTAACTCCTTGTATGGAAGGAATATTCCCCATTACCTGGGATTGATTAACAACCCATTCGTAAAATGGCTCAACAGAAACGGTTAAGATGTCTTCGTTTTTTTGAAGAGGAACAATACGATCGACAGCAGCATCGGGAAATCCGATGAGTTTTTTTGTTTTCTCCTTGTCTTGTTCTTCAAGACTTTCGTATACATGCTCTTTTAATTGAGTGCTTCCACCGATGGCGTTTTCACAGGCGATAATATTCAGCGGAGAGGAGGATTCGCTGATTCGTTTCGAAATTCCTGCTGCAATGGCAGGGGCGATGAACGGGAGAATGTTTACTCCCACTGCGGTCGTCACCAAATCTGCTTTGGCGATTTCTTGTGCTATGTCTTCAACGTTCTTTCCATTAATGGCTCGGACATTTTGAATGAGAAATGATTCTTTTACTTCAGAGGCCAGGACGACTTTATAACCCCGCTTATCATTTATGGCATCGATAATCTCTTGATTGACATCCACGAAACAAACTTCAAATCCGGATTGATGGAGCAACTGTCCGATAAATCCTCTTCCGATATTTCCAGCACCAAAATGAACAGCTAACATTATACCGTTTCTCCTTCAAAAATTTGCATGATTTCTTCTTTGCTGACAGCTTGGACAATTTTATTAACATTTTCCATATCTGAACAGACAATGGCAATTTTAGATAATATCTCTAAATGTTCATTACCCACTGCTGCAATCCCGATCACTAGACGTGCTACGTTTCCATTGCCGAAATCAACGCCATCGGGAATTTGAACAATCGAGATTCCTGTTGAACGAATATGGGGCTTCGCATCCTCCGTTCCATGAGGAATCGCTACGCCATTGTCCATATAGGTAGTTGTTAAATTTTCCCGTTCGATCATCATCTGGATATAATCTTCACCAATGTGCCCAGCTTGAACTAGCAATTTTCCTGCATGTTTTATGGCTTCATACTTATCGCTGATCTGTGCATTTAATTCGATTTTTTCCAATGTGAGAATGGAATGATTACTTGATTCATCATTCATTTCCTTGCCGTTATCGTTCTGTTCTTTGAATTCACTAGGATCCCTGGAGAGAAATTCTACCAGTTCATCGTATCTTGGACTGTTAAGAAAATTATCTACCGAAACATGTTCCGCTTTTGGATTTTTCGCCTTGGCACGATCTGTCAATGTTTTTTGGGTGATTACAATATCCGCTCCATCCGGTATATCGTTAATGGCTTTGTTTATGACTTCAATCTTAATGCCTGCCTCTTTAAATTTTTTGCGAAGGATCGAAGCCCCCATGGCGCTTGAACCCATTCCTGCGTCACAAGCGAAAACTACAAGATCAACATCGCGTTTATGAATGGCTGGGATCATTTCGTTGTATCTTTCATTGACGGTTTCCATGATTCGTTCGTTGACCGTTTCTTTCTTTTTTCCTTTCAATTCTTGGACTTTTGCTGTAGCGTCTTCCAGTTCCTCATCACTAATGGATTTCATACTTGTTTTAAGAATAAGGGAAGCAACAAGAAAGGATACGATTGCTGCAACAACGACTCCGGCTAATACAGGGAACAATCCACCCTTTGGCGCCATGGCCATTAAAGCAAAAATGCTTCCGGGAGATGGCACAGCAACTAATCCTGCACCAAGCAATTGAAAGATAAAGGTTCCGCTTATACCGCCAGCGATAACTGCTATAATCAGCCTAGGATTCATCAGGACATATGGAAAATAGATTTCGTGAATCCCACCTAAAAAATGGATCACTACTGCCCCTGGAGCAGACTGTTTTGCCGCACCTCTTGCAAAAAGGGCATAAGCTAATAAGAGACCTAATCCCGGACCGGGGTTTGGTTCCAGCAGGAAGAAAATCGCTTGTCCCGTTTCTGATGCTTGCTGCAATCCAATTGGACTCAATATCCCGTGATTAATCGCATTATTTAAGAATAAGATTTTTGCCGGTTCAATAATCAGGTTCGCTAGAGGCAGTAACCCAATATCGACAATCGCCTGCACTCCTGATGCCAAAGTATTGCTCAACGACTGAACAATAGGACCAATGATCTGAAAAGAAAGCAATGTTAAAGCACTTGCGATAATTCCGGCAGAGAAGTTATTGACAAGCATCTCAAATCCTGATTTTATTTTGCCTTCGATAGCTTGGTCAAATTTTTTGATTACCCATCCGCCAAGAGGTCCCATTAGCATGGCACCTATAAACATCGGAATGTCCGTACCGACAATCACACCCATTGTGGCAACGGCGCCAACCACGCCCCCTCTAATATCATGAACCATTTTTCCTCCGGTGTATCCGATCAAGAGGGGCAATAAATAGGTAATCATAGGGCCTACTAATTTAGCCAAATTTTCATTAGGTATCCATCCTGTAGGAATAAACAATGCAGTAATAAGTCCCCAAGCAATAAATGCACCTATATTCGGCATAACCATACCACTCAGAAACCTGCCAAATTTTTGCACTCGGACTCTTACGTCTTCTTTCCCGTTATCCATGGCAACCTCCCATCAGTATTACAAATGAAAATGATATAAGTTTAGTATCTGGTATCATTTGTAGTTTAATACACGTACAAAAAGAGTCGCCCAAGATCAGATCTAATAGGATCCTAGCTTTACTCGAAAATGAAAAAGTAAACATTGTAAGTAATGAAGAAATTAGCTTATATGTCCGTTTTACAAATAAATGTGGAGGAACTTTTATGGGGACATTTATTTCAATTTTATTACCAGAATCTGGTCTAACGAGGAGATTGAACGTGAGCTTGAGGGGCTGCCGTAATAATAAAAACTTAAAATGAAAAAAGATCAGCCAGAAAAAACTGGCTGACCTCATACATAATACAATGGCATTTCATGTTTTCCGTTGCCCGATCGTCATCTTCATCGTCTGATGGCCCACGATTCTCGCTTCTCTTCCTTTTTGCTGATGGTTTTCCTCGAACTGCAGGGAGGATTAATCGTTTTATTGTTTGACTGCACATGGAGGAAAACTCCATTTCTTTATTTTTAAGAGCCATAATATCCTTGTAGATTTCTTGGCGCAAAGGTAAATTTGTGGTTCTCATGTAAAATTCAATCAGTGGCATCATCCGTTGGGTGATATGCTCCTGTCTTCGTTCAATCAATTCGGCGCGGTCTAATTTCAATCTCCGGATGGTCAGCTTTGCCCGATCATTTCCTGGTTCCGGTACAGGAATGGGACCAAGAAAAATGATTTGCTTTTCCGGTTTGTCTGTAAAGGGATTGAGTAGCGGCATCTGTGGACAATGATAATCTCCTTTAGATTGGTTGCACCTTCTGCAGGCTATGGTTAGATTCTCCCATGAGAAAGTCTTGGAGGGCACCTTGCTTTTCGGTTCGATATGCTCAATATCCCCATAATCCGTGTGGGTCAGCTTGCTTTCACAATAAGCGCATTTATGTTGGGTTTCTTTCAATAGGGCTTCTTTGATGATTGGAAGCCGATAGCGCTTCACGATCCAATCGGGCATTTTTTCGCCTCTTTGTACATAATCCAGCCATTCCCGTGTCCACTTCACTTCGTTTTCTCTCAGAATCTCGGGTTTGGCAGTCTTTTTCAGGGAAATCATGGTGATTCCCCTTCCTGAACATACTGAAGGGCCTGGGGGAGATATTCCGAAAGACCTAGTATAGAAAGTTCTCGCTTTAAACAAATATAGCTTTCCAATGTCATTTCACTATTTTTGAAGTTTTCCAGTACTTGGGCCAGGGATTCTTCAACCCAAGACGGCATCGTTACGGTAACCCCCAAGACATCCCGGAAAATTTGCGTGGCGTTTGCTGCGCAATGTAAAGATTCAAGCTTATGGCTTTCTACTAGGTTGTTTTCGTTGTAGGAAAGTGCATATACATAGGCGTCCCTGACTGAATTGACCATGAGGGGGCTATGGGTCGAGATGATGAACTGCGCATGCGGAAATGCTTGCAAAAGCTTGGGGAGAAGACCTCTTTGAATCGAGGCGTGGAGATGGTTTTCCGCTTCATCAATGAGAACCAAGAAAGGTTCCGTTTCACCGGCACCAACCATGTAGATGTGCCAGGCTAAATCGATAATCGAACCAAGCCCGGCGGATGCGGCATCGAGCAGGAATTCTCCGCTTGCTGTTTTTAATACAACCTCCCCATCCCGAACAATTATAGTTTGAAACCCTAAGGTGGGGGGGAGTAAAATCTTCAATACATCGATAAAACCTAAAAAAAACTGCATTGCGTCTTTCGTTTGTGCTGCAGAGTCATTGCCCTCGCCAATAACAGCCAGTCTGACCAGCGACTCTTTAATCTGCCGTCTTCCCATCATGCCCGTTTTCAAAGATCCCTTGATGTGGGTCCGGATGGAAACGCTCTCTACCTTTTGGTAAGAATCAAGCGGGATATAGGAAGGGATAAGAAATCCTCTTGCTGGGTACAGGAGAGCGGGACTGAAAGTGATGGAATACAAAGGAGATGAAGACTGATCGGGAACCTGAAGGTCCAATAAGGACCCGTTGGCTAAAGTTATCGTTCCGATTTGGGACTTTATGGACTGCTTCTGTTGACTCGGATTCCGTTGCAAGGTGACTTGAATGCGGTTCGTTCCAGTGGGTTTTGATGGAGTGGCCAATTCGTAAGATTCGCTTCCGATCAATTTGCTCAAAATACGCAGAATCGTGCTTTTCCCCGCCCCATTTTTCCCAGTCAGGACCGTTAAACGGGGGTGCCATTCGATGTCCACGTTCTCAAACTGATTCCAGTTTTTTAATTGAAAGTTTTTTATAATCATGATCGTTCTCCCTAGCAAACTATTATACTCTTTCTATAATAAATATATGAATTCCGGGATTCATTGCGTCACCTAAAAACGGAATAAAAGTAAAAATGGTAGAATGCATAGCAAAAAAGTATACCGTTTCGAAAAATAGGTTCCCTGGTTTACACTAGTTTAATTTTTTAAGAATATGATTGTTTAGATAAGAAATTAAAGTGTAATGCTAGCCAGAGGGATGTGATTTCATGAAACCGGGTTTAAACACATATTCCAACCTCCTTCGAAAAACTTCCAGCCAAGTACACCATTTTATTAAAAAACTTGGCTACAAGAAGAACGAGCGTCTGTATTTTGTTTTAGTCAATGACGATAAACGCAGGTATAAACCAGCGGTCACGCTGCAAAAACCTCTAAAGCACATGGAAAAATGGGCACCTCAAATGACACTCTTTTCCAAGTACAACAAACCCATCCATTTACTCAGTCAAAACGCAAGAGGTTACGCTGTTTTTATGGGGATTAACTACAGGGGAAAAAAGGGTAGAGAAATTAAGGAAATCAGAGCACAGTTTATTGATGTAGATCTCAACAAAATTAAAGAGTGTTTAAACACGAATGAACAAGTGAAGCAGAAAATCCAATCCATAAAATCCAATCCATCAGAACAGATCCAATCGATTACGGTCTATAAAAATAAACAAGGTCAATACCAACTTTTAGCTCATCGAACCGAACGGAGAATCGCACAATTGAAAAAAGAGTTTCTTAAAAAGCATTGGAACCAAATTAGGAATGCGATGATCATCGAAACGAACAACGGATATCACATTTATTGGGTCATTAAAGGTGGATCCATAAGCAAATTCGTTCCTATTCAAAAAGCATTAGCCCAAAAATTCGGTTCCGATCCAAAGATTACAGATCTATCAAGAGTCATGCGCATACCCGGCTTCTACCATATGAAAAATCCTAAAAGGCCCTTTTTGGTTCGGGTCATCCAATGGGGAAGGAAAAATCCGTTCACGCAAGATGAACTAATAAATAAACTTGCTTTAAAATCTTATATTATGCGTGTTCACCCTTGACAATAGAGACCATTTGAAAGATTTAGAAGCAAAGAAAAAGCAAAATAAGATTAATGAAAGAGAAGAGCCTTTGGAATGTCCGGAGGCTTTTTACATTGAGCTAAATTGTTATTGTTAAGGAGCAGTCTACACCAATGCTCCTTTTTGTTATTGAGCGGGCAGTTTACTTCAATAACCCTGATGCAACTAAAAACCATCTTGTTCGCTCTAAAGTGGAACTTTGATTATTGAAACCTTATAATTTGCAAATAATGAAAGGACGTGAAAAAGGTAAGTTCAGAAACGCTAGTATTTTATAAGGTTTTCTTATCTTAGGTAATTCTACATTCTATTCAACGGAGATCGATAGTAGGGGAACAGGATCA
Source organism: Ammoniphilus soli (assembly GCF_040813775.1). Classification (NCBI taxonomy): domain Bacteria; kingdom Bacillati; phylum Bacillota; class Bacilli; order Caryophanales; family Paenibacillaceae; genus Ammoniphilus; species Ammoniphilus soli. The sequence continues at coordinate 75,251 of NZ_JBEGDL010000013.1, read as the reverse complement.
GCATCCGTCCCTTGCTTCGTTGCTGCGGGCAGGATTATGGAAGACTTGATTTCGAGATACTGATTAAAGTGCTATGATAAATTCGGAACAAGACTTCTGACGAATGTGTGGGTTGTTTTGCTTGTAGCCAGATTGTTACCAGAGCAACATACATGGCAAATATCAAAGGAGGCAAAAACAGTATGAAAATTATTGTTACCAGTATATTCGTACAAGATCAAGACAAGGCACTGGAGTTTTATTCAGAAACCCTGGGCTTTGTAAAAAAGCATGACGTTCCCGCAGGAGAATTTAGGTGGATAACGCTTGTTTCTCCCGAGGACCAAGAAGGTACCGAGCTTTTGCTCGAACCGAATAACCATCCAGCCGCCAAAGAGTATCAAAAGAAGATATTTGCCGAAGGCATCCCAGCAACAATGTTTGGCGTTGCAGATATTCGTAAAGAGTACGAACGATTATTGGAAAACGGCGTGAAGTTTACTATGGAGCCGACAAAAATGGGCGAAGTCACAATAGCTGTCTTCGACGATACATGCGGCAACCTTATTCAGATAGTGCAGAAGTAACTTTATGTCGAAATAGTTGTTCGATGAAGTGTTTTTTATCAACATTAAACAACAACTTTATGTTAACCCTGTCCTAATTTTAGGACAGGGTTATACATTTTTAAGGTTTAATAATAAATGACATTGTTGTCATTCCCAATATAAATGTACATTGTGAATAAGTTCACTTAAACTATCGGGGATCGATTGCGGAGGAGCATATACAACTGCTCCTTTTGTCGTTGCTCAACTATTTGGAAGGATGATTCAATAAAGCTGAATAAGAAGTGATTATCCGTTCATCTTCTGTTCATAAAATTAGTGCTATACTGGATTTAGCACTGAGAGAACATGAAAATTAAGGGAGGTATCTCAATGATAAAATTAAATGAGAAAATTTTGCACATCAGAGGAGGACATGCCCATGGCTGACCGTAAATCGCCCCCTCCAACACCACGTTGGGTAAAGGTCTTTGGGGGTATTATTATCGCTCTGTTTCTGCTGTTTGTCATCATGAAACTCACTGGCATCGGTGGAAATCACGGTCCTGATCGCCACTTTTCGTCCGTAGAAGAAAGGGGGCAACAGCCATAATTATGACACCCCGCCTCCGTAAGTTCGCACTCACCACACATATCACTTCTTCGGTTGGATGGCTCGGTGCGGTCATATCTTACCTATCTCTTGCGGTTGTAACTCGGACAAATCAAGATGTACAGATGGTGCGTGCCGCCTATTTCGCATTAGAACCAATCACTTTATACGTCATTGTACCATTGTCCTTCACCTCGCTACTCACTGGACTTGTTATGTCACTTGGAACCTCGTGGGGATTATTCCGACATTATTGGGTCGTGTTCAAACTCCTGTTAACCGTGTTTGCTACCGTCATCTTGCTAGGATTCACGCAGACACTTAATAGCATGGTTGCCGTAGCATCTGACCCGACGACATCCATTATCGAGCTTCGTGCGATGGGTGCAGGTTTAGGACACGCTGTTGGTGCCCTTATAGTGTTACTTGTAATCACAATTCTGTCCGTGTATAAACCACGGGGCATTACCCCCTACGGATGGCGTAAGTTGCATGAGCGGAGTACGGAGTCGCAGCCGTAATTGAAGCAAGTTGCTAAACTCCGGGGATCTATAGCGCAGGAAGGCTGCATCGGCAGTCTTTTCTAATTTTATTGACGGGATTCGAGAGCGTCGTAGAGAAGTTCTCGATCCTATTTTTGTTTGCTCAAATAAAGGGCAGAATTCATTATGCGGTGAAGGGATATAACATATATTTCGTCAATATGATTACTAAACATATCGCCAATCTTTGAGTAAAAACAATGGAGGGAATCTTCAAAATGAATAAGTTGAATGGATTATTTCGTAAAAGACTTTGTATTCCAGAGAACGAAAAACTTACATTTGAAACATTAGATAACATTCTTGAAAAAACAGCAACAACCATTCCTTTTGAAAATTTATACATCATTTCGAATAAATCAAGAGCAATAACAAAAGAGAATTTGATTAACAAAATTCTCGTAAAAAATGAAGGTGGTCTTTGCTATCAATTGAATCCTCTGCTTTATTTTTTCTTCGTTGAAAATGGGTTCAATGCAGTGTTAGTTCGTGGAGAAGTATACAATAGTGCAACGAAGGACTGGTCAAAACTTGGGAGAACTCATGTAGCTATTCTTTTGCAACATGAAGGTCAAACGTACTTGGTTGATACTGGCTTTGGAGGAAACCTACCACTAAAGCCTGTACCACTAAATGGAGAAATAACCTCCTCTGTGAATGGAGAATTTCGAGTCAAAGCAATGGAAAGTGATTATGGGGATTATATACTTGAAATGAGACTAAAATATAAAGATATAGATTGGAAAATAGGCTATGCGTTTGATACAAAACGACCATTAGAGAGCTTATCTGAATTGAATGAAGTCCAAGGAATCATAATTGAGCACAAAGAATCACCATTTAACAAAACCCCAATAATTACCCAACTTAAAAGCGATGGGAGTGTAACGTTAACCGATACTTCTTTCACACAATGGATTAATGGAAAATCGAAAAAGGAACAGATTGACAACGTTAAATATAAAGAGCTAGCAAAACAACATTTTGGATTTCTAGAACTATGAGAACCCGTATTTAACCTAAATGAAATTCGTTTACGCAGGTGTCGCTAAACAAATATCGGAAAATTCTCTAACTGGAAATGTTCATTCATTAACTTTCTGCAACAAAAATTGAGTAAGTAACGCTTGAGCTTACGGGGATCGACTGTTCGACAAACTAGGTTGCCTTCGGCAGTCCTTTTTTTGTTCCGCTAGAGGGAGTTTAGTTGAAGAAGGATTGTTGGATCTAGTTGCCGAATTGTTTAACTTACCCGATCAATGTTGGAGTTGCTCCAGCTGCGGTGCGTAGTGTTCATCTTAGCCGGAAAACGAATAACGCAAAAAATAAATTAATTGAAATGAAAGAAGTGAAGGTTTTGATTAAATATAAATACCTCCATCATGTAAGTCTTACTGTTACAGATTTGGAAAGAGCAAAAGATTTCTATGGGAAAACTTTATGTTTAAGAGAAATACCGCGTCCTAATTTTGACTTTCCAGGCGCCTGGTATGAAATAGAGGGACAGCAACTCCACTTGATAGTCGATCCCTCTTCACAGACGATTCGTCAGGATAAAAGCTTATCCAGCAGAGAAGGTCACTTTGCCCTTAGAGTCGAGAACTATTATGACACTCTTAAATGGTTAAAACAGAATGAAGTTGAAATCCTTGAAAAACCATACGGAAAAAGTGGATTCGCACAAATTTTCTGTGCCGACCCAGATGGTAATCTGATTGAACTAAATGTTGATCAAAAAGATCTATAAGTAATATAAAGGCTGCCATTGCTGACGGCTTTTCTTATTGAAGTAACGGGAGGTTAGCGTAATAACTAGAATCTGAATCTACATGAGAGTTTTCATTTAATTTATAAAGAAGTTTCTATAAAATTAAAGTAAAAAACCAAATACAAAACTACTCACAAAGATTTACGTTAGGTTGTACCCCAGCTGATCTGCCTAAATGTCATTATTTTGTATAAGTTATTAGCAAAGAAATGCAAAGTAAGCTCATGTTCCATCCTTGGAATATGAGTTATTGCCATTTCAGCCATGTTTGTATTGCTTCTTTTGGAATTAGGTGTTTTAGTGATACCTATGGTGATGATAAGATGAGATATAGTTTGTTTGTAAAGAAAGGAGAGAAGAACATGGAGTTACTTTGCGGGAGATGTTCGCAAGATAAAGGGTTTCCATTAGATGAACGAATGAAGTTGGCGAAATCTCGATTGCCAAATGTCATTTATATTTGTCCTGTCTGTGTACAGGAACATTCTTATAAAGGGATAGGGGTAAAAGCACCCCCTATCGAATCGCCTAAAGAAATTGAACAAAAAACCACAAAGAGCATAAAAAAGACCAAAGATGACGGTCAATTATCATTATTCTAAAAAGTGTATCGAGCATCCTTGACTTTTGTTAGTTCTGTTAAAGGAAAAAATCATGCCAATTTGGTTGTTTTCTGCTCTTTTTTCGCTTGTATATATGGTTTTAACACTGAACTTACAGGGATTTCTTGGACAAGATTCTGTATTCCAACTAAATCATGGTCTAATGATTGGTGTTTATTATGGATTGGTCATAAAATTGGAAGATAGGATACATGTAGATTGGTTAAGCGGTTATTCGAGGGTTGCTTAATAATAATAATAAAATATAGATAATTGAGAGAGGAAATTGAAGAAATTATTTTTTGTAATGGTGAGGGGGGTGATTGTGAAAAAAATTGCAATAGTTGGTTCAGGTGGTTCAGGAAAGTCAACCTTAGCAAGGAATTTAGGAGAAAAGCTAAAAATCGATGTTTATCATCTGGATTCATTATTCTGGAAACCAAATTGGGTCGGTGTTCCTAAAGATGAACAAAGAAAAATTCAAAATGAATTGGTTAAAAAAGAGAACTGGATTATTGATGGTAACTATGGCGGGACAATGGACATTAGACTTAATGCTGCCGATACAATAATTTTTCTAGATATATCGAGGATAATATGTGTTTTTAGAGTATTTAAAAGAATTCTTCAATATCGTAATAGAACAAGACCAGATATGAGTGAAGGTTGCGAGGAAAGATTTTCCTTTAAGTTTTTTAAATGGATTTGGGAATATCCAAAGACTAAGAGACCAAGCATTCTAGAAAGACTTGAACAATTGTTAAATGATAAAGAAGTTATTATCTTAAAATCCCCCAAAGAAGTTCACCGTTTCTTAAAAGAAGTGCAAAATAAATAAGGATCTATTCTTGTTGAGCTATTGGGATTCTATAGGGATGGAAGGCTGCTTAGGCGGTCTTTTCTTTTTGTATTGAGGTAAAGGAGTTTAGTTAAATATGTTTATTTTGAAAGCATTAGTCCAAATTTGAGGTGCTTAAATTGCAGATTAGGAAAGCAACTAAAGAAGATATAAAAGGTATATCACAAGTTTATGTTAATAGTTGGAGAACTACCTATCGTGGGCTAGTGCCAGATGAGTATTTAGCGGGATTATCGTATGAAATGGCAGAGAAAAGATGGATTGATTTTTTAGATAACGAAAACGAAGCTTTCATATCCATAAGAATAATTGATGTTGCGAATAAAGTATGGATACAGCTCACTGGACTCTTTTACCAGAGCTTTTCAAAGTTTGCATGGTGTAACGCCTTCAGAAGCCAGAAATAGTAGTCATCTTCAAGAATTTAAGAAGCAACAATTAGTCGATTTTGAAATAGAAGAACACTTAAATCATCCCTATTATTACGCAAATTTCAAATCGAGATAGGAAGAAGGCAGGAGAAAATATGTAGAGCTACTAAGTAGGTATGGATTAGCTAAGGAAAGATCCTGACAAGCATTCAATTTAAAAATATAATTTGTGTCAGATTCCCTCACATAAACGAAGAAAAGCCCTCCCGAAGCTTGTATAATAAAAGCATGAAAGACGAGGAGGGACGCCATGAAGACTTGGATGAAAATCGAGAAGAAAATAAAAAACGATATGGTGCGGGGGAATCGCTTTTTGATCACCACCTACAAAGTATTCGGCTTCCCGATTCATCGAGAAGTTGTCCGTTGGGACTAGTCCCGGACGGAAGGCGGAAGGAGTGATCCATTGAAGACCAGGATTTCGCCCGGTCAGTTCAAGCTGGAGATTCTGAAGCTGTACAACACGGTGAATCAAGAGATTTTCGGCATCGGTATCCGTTCCCAAAGAGTGGAGATCATGGAGGACAGGGTGTTCATCTATGCTACCCATAAGCGGATCCAGCCGCTGAAAGTCCTGGATGAATCGCAGCGCTTGCTGACACGCATACTGGATATTGCCATTATTGAAGAGAATAAGGCCATGCTTGCCGAGCGATTGGAGAAACATCTCCATCTCCCGGTCAAGGTAATTTTTAGGGACTATGACCCTCGCACAGAAGAAGCGCTGACGGTCATCGTCTTTATGGAAAACCTGGAGTCATGGGCCAACGAAGCAGGTAATAGGGTTTCGACCGAAGCTTTATGACCGCTTATCGACACAAAATCATTCTATTCTGTTGCAACGGTACAGAAGGGGGGTTGGTGGAGGTAGGCGTTTTTTTATTTGTCAAAAAATCTCTCAAAAAGAAAAGGGGAAACCCATGTATCAATCAGACACGACCACGGTTCATTCCGTACTGCTGGCTTTAGACCAAATCTACCAACGGAGAATGGTAAAGGATTGGAAGGAAATCACGGAAGGCAAGAATCCCTTCGTGGTGATGAAGGCGTCCCATATTCCGGGAAAAAGCCCATCGAAATGCCCGGGGTGATATTCGGAGAAGCAGGCAAGCCGGTTAAAAAGGCCGGGGTTTGCATGACGATGACGGAGTGTGTGATTGAGCTGGCTTCCGCCATGGAGCTGGATCGTTTTTTAGTTCCAGCCATTAACCAATACGAGGAGGTATAAATGATGAAGAAACATTGGATCAGAAATTGTTTAGTGGTATGCTTGACCCTGCTTGCCGTAACCGGCTGCGGTTCTTCCACTCCATCCTCAACCCCGGCCGAAGCCCCTCCAGCTCAGGAAGGGACCAGTGCCCCGCCGCCTTCCGAACCGGTTACGGTTCGCTTCTCCGAGGTGATCCGCTCCATCTTCTACGCACCGCAGTATGTGGCCATGGAAAAAGGATTTTTTGAAGAAGAAGGGCTAAAGGTGGACATGGTCACCTCGCAAGGCTCCGACAAGGGAGCAGCAGCGCTGCTGGCGGGAACGGCAGACATTTGGATTTAGTGTATTTAAAAAAAATGAAAATTAACTTAAAAATATAAGCCTTGTGCAGGAGTACATCCTTCATAGAATAACCTCCAATGCAATAATCTCTCGAAATAGAATAAAAATCTCTCGAACCTTGCGTTTAATCTCTCGAAAATTTCTCGAATGGCCATAGCTGACTAAAATATCTTTTAATTTTTCGCGGTACAGATTGCCAAAGCGTTCGGGGCTGAGGTAACTGGTGTGTGCAGTACGAGAAATTTAAACATTGTACGATCGATTGGTGCAGACTTTGTCATCGATTATATAAAGGAAGATTTTAAAAAAAGACGCAGCGTTATGACCTGATTCCATTTTACAAAGACCAAACCAAAAAGATCTCGTTTTTATGAAAGAACTTCTTGAAGCCGGCAAAGTAAAACCAGTTATTGATAGATGTTATAAGTTGAGTGAAGTTCCCGAAGCTATCAGGTATTTCGAAAAAGGACACGCTCAAGGAAAGGTTGTCATCACTGTGTAAAAGGCATCCATTTTCTTTTCCGGGTAATCATGAATTCATAGCTGAAAAAGTGGCAGCAATTTGTAATAATAAGGATGTGTATCAATTTGAGTAAAATAAAAATCGGAGGTCTTAATCATGGCTATAGTTGAAGTAACCATCCTGCCTTTGGGAACCGGCTCACCAAGTGTAAGCGAATATATAGCAGATGTACAGCGAATTTTAGAGTCTGTGGAAGAGCCTATAAAATATCAATTAACGCCGATGGCAACGATTATCGAGGGAGAACTAAATGATATCCTTTCCGTGGTGAAAAGAATGCATGAACATCCCTTCAACAAAGGGGCGCTGCGGGTAAATACGATCATTCGCATTGATGAACGAAGAGATAAAGCTTCCTCTATGGATCAAAAGATGAAGTCTATCCAGGAAAAACTAATTCAGCCCTGATAAGATAACATCCTAAATCTATATACCTCATTCTAAATTGTGAGCCAGTGGTTCAAGAAAAGTCCTTGTTGCTAATGCAATAAAGACTTTTTTTGTTTTTGCCAATACGACAATTTTCATTGATTAAGCAGACATAACATTTAATTTTTTTGATTAAATTTTTAAAAAATACTTGCATACAAGTGTCCTAGGATGATAGTATATCAATAGTTAAAGAAAAGGCATTATGAAATGAACCATGCTGATTTTCACCTCTGCAAGCGTTTTACCTTTACTTTTAGTAAAAAATGAAGAAATGACAATTCCCAAAAATAAGCTTGAGTGTTCAAGTTTTTTAAGGGAGTGGAAATAAGGGGGGTTAACACTCGCTGCTCAGTTATATGAGAAAACAGGGCGGGCCATGGGGAAACCAGTGATATAAAAATTAAAGCTTAATGCAATTACACTTTTAAATGTTGTAAGGGTTTGCAAAAAAACAAAAGCTATAGGAGGGTCATTATGAAAAGTAAAAAAATGTTTGGTATATTAAGCAGTGTAATTTTATCAACTTCCGTTCTTTTGGCAGGTTGCGGGGGTGGACAAGAATCAGCTCAACCGCAAAGTGGAGGAGCGGCTGAAAGCGCACCGAAAGCAGAAACTCATACGTTGAAGCTTGCAACCGTTTTTGGAACAGACCATCCGTTGAATGTAGCACTGCGCGAGAAGTTTAAGCCAATCGTCGAGGAAAAATCCGGAGGTACGCTGAAGGTTGACATTTACGATAATAATAAATTGGGCGCGGAAAAGGAAATATATGATGGCGTACGTAATGGGACAGTGGAAATGGCGGTTGTTTCTACGGTCATGGCGGGCGATGTAGAAAAAATGGCTGTCGGTGATTGGCCCTTTTTAATGAAAGATGTGGAGCATGCGAAAAAAGTGTTTACAGGACCAATCGGTGAGGAAATCGCAAAAGAATTAGAAAGCAAAGTAAACGTACAAGTCCTTGCTTGGAGTGCAAACGGTTTTAAAGCGTTCAGCAGCAATAGCCCCATCAAGAGCATGGAAGACTTTAAGGGATTGCGTCTAAGAATGCCTAATAACCCTACCTATATTAAAGTCGGTGAAGCCATGGGAGCGAATGTAACTCCGATGCCATTGAGTGAAGTGTTTACAGCTTTGGAGCAAAAAGTCGTGGATGGACAAGATAATGCCCTTGCTACAGTAAGAGCAAATGGGTTTTATGAAGTACAAAGTGATATTTTGGAATCCAACCACATCTTTAGTCCTCTAGAACATATTGTAAGCGATAAATTGTGGAAAAAGTTAACGCCAGATCAGCAAAAGATATTAGAAGATGCTGCAGTGGAAGCGGCTAATTATGAATGGGAGCTCTATGCCAAGAGTCTTGAAGAAGATAAAAAATTCCTTCAGGAAAAAGGCGTTCAATTCACAACACCGGACGACAAATTCAGAGCGGATATGGAAGCTGCTGTAAAACCGCTTTATGACGAAATCTACAGCAAGTATCCATGGGCAAAAGAAATGGTAGAAAAAATTAAAGCAGAAGCGAAGTAATGGTTTTGGTATTAAGGGGCCGACATGTGGCCCCTAAAGCATTGATGATGATCTTATTAATAAGGAATTAAAGGAGGGAATCGGATGAAGAGAATATCCAATTGGTTGAAGAATTCCCTAAATGTTCTAATGGCGTTTTCCTTGGCGTTTATGGCTCTTCTGGTTTTCGGAAATGTCGTATTGCGCTATGCGTTTAATTCGGGCATTACCTGGTCGGAAGAAATGGCGCGTTTTTTATTCATCTGGATGATTTTCCTCGGATCCATCGGAGCGCTGAAAGATAATGAACATCTTGGGGTGGATATGCTGGTCAAAAAACTTTCGCCCGGCTTGAAAAAACTAGCCTATGTGGTAAGCAATCTATTAGTTCTTTATATTTTATGGTTAGTATTGGATGGAAGCTGGAAAATGACCTTGCTAAACATGGATAGTACAGCACCTGCAACCGGATTGCCGCTGTCGTTCATTTATGGTATTGGCGTTGTCATGAGTGTAGCTATGGGTATCATCCTTATTTATAATCTTTACCGCGCTCTGTTTGAAAAAGGTGCGATTGATAAATTGACTCTCATGAAAGAGTCTGAAGAAGAGATGCTGGAAGCCTTTCATGACGAAAAACATGCTGTTTCAGGGGGTAGAAGGTAATGACATTGGTTGTATTTGTCGGTTCGCTAATGGCTGTTATGGCGCTTGGGATGCCGATCGCCTTTGCCCTGCTGTTCAGCGGCGTCACTTTGATGTTCTTTCTGGATATGTTTGATAGTCAAATCGTTGCTCAGAATCTCATTAATGGGGCGGATAACTTTCCGCTTATGGCCATTCCTTTCTTCATCCTTGCGGGTGAATTGATGAATGCCGGCGGGATTTCATCGAGAATCATCAATTTTGCCCTGGCGCTAGTCGGGCATATCCGCGGAGGATTGGGTTATGTAGCCATCATTGCAAGCGTCTTGTTTGCAGGGTTATCGGGTTCCGCAGTAGCCGACACGGCAGCGCTTGGAGCCATTTTGATCCCTATGATGGTAAAAGCCGGTTATGATAGGAACCGTTCCACCGGTCTGATTGCGGCTGGCGGAATTATCGCACCCATTATCCCTCCTAGTATTCCGATGATTATTTTTGGAGTGACAAGTGGAGTATCCATTTCCAAGCTCTTTATGGCGGGCATTGTACCCGGGCTCATGATCGCAGTAGGCCTGGCCACTGTTTGGTGGTGGGTTGTCCGAAAAGATGAAGTGGAAGTTTTTCCGCGCAAATCAGCAAAGGAAATGATTAAGGCTACACAACAAGCGGCTTGGGCCCTTCTCTTGCCTGCCATCATCATTTTGGGGCTTCGCGGAGGAGTCTTCACTCCAACGGAAGCAGCAGTGGTTGCCGCATTTTATGCCCTTTTCGTCGGTCTTTTCATTTATCGGGAATTAGCCATCAAGAATTTGTATCACGTTTTAGTCGCTTCAGCCAAAACAACCAGTGTAGTGATGTTCTTGGCGGCAGCAGCTATGGTATCCGCGTGGTTGATTACGGTAGCGAATATACCAGGGATGATAACGGATGTCCTCGGGCCTTTCATGGAAAACAAACTTCTGCTATTGATCCTCATTAATATTTTGGTTTTAATCGTCGGAACAGCCATGGATGTTACGCCAACGATTCTAATTCTTACACCGGTATTAATGCCTATAATTGATCAAGCGGGAATCGATCCAGTCTATTTTGGCGTTTTATTCATCCTGAACAACTGTATCGGTCTACTCACACCACCTGTAGGTACCGTATTGAACGTGGCTTGCGGGGTGGGCAAAATCGGGATGGAAGATATCATGAAGGGAATTTGGCCGTTTTTGCTCGTCGAAGTTATTATTTTATTCCTGCTGATCTTGTTCCCGTCGATTGTTACTGTTCCGCTTGGATGGTTGACATAAGAGGTTACATTGACATGTATACAAGTAAACAATTATATTTATAATAGTGAAAAATATCCCATTTAGCGAAGGAGATAAGCAATGGGTTTAAACCAAATTTCTTCACCCAATCGGAAAACTCTGGGAGAAGTGGCCTATAAGGCCATCCGGGATGAAATTATTTCCTTGCGTTTTGAGCCGGGGCAAATGATTTATGAGAATGAATTGGCTGCTTCTCTTGGGGTGAGCCGCACACCAATACGCGAAGCTTTTCTGATGCTTCTTAAAGATGAATTGATTGAAATATTGCCGCAACGTGGGGCACGCGTGGCCTATATCTCTTCAAAAAAAGTGGAAGAAGCGCGGTTTGTCCGGGAAAGCTTAGAAAAAAGTGCGTTTCGTGCGGTTGCTAGAAACTGGAATGAAAATGAAGAGAGATATAAAAAATTGCGAATCGAGACGATGCAATTGTTAGAAGATCAACATAAAGCTGCGGCCAAAGGAGAGTCCATTGAATTTTTGCATTTAGATGAAGCGTTTCACCATCTGATTCTTGAACAAATTGAAAATCACACGCTGCTTTCCGTCATATCTCAAATGAGGGGGCATCTCAATCGGATGCGCTATTTGGAATTGAAAGAAGCCCATGAGATGACTAAATTAATAGAACAGCACACGAGCATCTTTCATTCGATTACTTCGAATGATGAGCAAAAGACGGAAATGCTGTTGAGTCATCATTTGCAGCAGCTGAAGGATGAATTGCCAAGAATTATTCAAAAGTACTCTCATTATTTTAGCGCTCAATAATATGTTGATTTATTGTTGATTCTATACTTTTTGCGATCGGTCAGTGGTATAGAATCATATTTTTAATACTATCTTGTATACAAGTGTCCTAGTATTGGGTTGATGGTATACAAATGTTTTAGAGTAAAAGAAAACAAATAGAACTTTTGGACTTTAGGAGGGAGTACACTGTGCAAGCAGCTGTCATGACAAAACCATTTACGATTGAATTTCAAGAGGTGCCGCGTCCTGTGCCTGGGCCCCATGAGGTCTTGGTCCGCGTGAAGGCTTCAGGCATTTGTGGCAGTGACGTTCACTTTTATGATGGATCAAACCCTTATGCAAGATATCCGCAAATTTTTGGACACGAACTGGCGGGGGTTATAGAAGAAATAGGATCAAAAGTGACCACTAGAAAACCAGGGGAACGAGTGGTGGTTGAACCTGCCGTACCATGCGGCGAATGTTATCCATGCCGTATCGGCAAAACCAATGCTTGCGGAAATATCGGGATGATCGGTTCCGTCCGTGCCGGCGGTTTTGCGGATTTCCTTGTTGTTCCGGAAAATCATGTTCATGGGATGCCGGATGACATGAGTTTTGAAGTAGGTTCCCTTTGTGAGCCTTTTACGATTGGAGCGCAAGCGATGGATCGGGCTGATCTGCAGCCCGGCCAAACGGTTACCATTATAGGGATGGGGCCTATAGGATTGACGATCCTTACCCAAATCAAGAAGAAATATGATGTGAAGGTGTTTGCCGTTGATCTGGTTAAGGAACGACTTGAATTGGCTCAAAAATTTGGAGCGGACGTTTTGGTTAATCCGAAAGAACGGGATACCATTGAGGCTATTCAGGATTTGACGAATGGCGAAGGCTCGAATGTGGTGATTGAATCAGCAGGCATTCCCTTAACGATTGAACAAACCATTCACCTAGTCAGTCCCGGAGGGCGTATCGTGATCGTCGGATTGACAGGGAAGGACGTAACGTTTCCCGGACAGCTATTAACAAAGAAAGATGTGGAAATTCATGGAACACGACATAGTGTAAATAAATTTCCGGAAGTCATTCAATTTCTTCATTCAAACCCGGATGTAGCAAAAGCTTTTATTACCCAGATCATGCCGTTTGGGCAAATCGAAAAAGCTCTTCAAACGGCTAAAAATTTCCCGAATGAAGTAACCAAAATTGTTTTGGAATATTAATAGAAGCTTTAATTTTTCTTATGGAGGTACCAAGCGATGAAAATGGTATTTAGATGGTTTGGCGAAGGAAATGATCGCATTCCGCTTGATCATATTAAACATATTCCTGGCGTAGAGGGGATTGTCTGGGCTCTTCATGATGTTCCGGCAGGGGAAGAGTGGCCTATGGAGAAAATCATTGAGGTCAAAAATCTGGCGGATAAGCATGGATTCCACATCGATGTCGTGGAAAGCGTGAATGTGCACGAAGATATCAAGCTGGGGCTGCCAACGAGAGATAAATATATCGACAACTACAAGAGAACGATTGAAAAGCTGGCAAAGGTCGGCGTAAAGGTGATTTGCTACAATTTTATGCCTGTCTTTGATTGGATTCGAACCGATTTATTCAAAAAATTGGAAGATGGATCGACTGCGCTTTTCTATGAAAAAGCAAAGATTGAAAATATGGATCCGATCGAGCTGGTTCGAAAAATTGCAGACAATCCCGAGTTTACCATGCCCGGATGGGAGCCGGAGAGATTAAAGCATCTTACTGATCTTTTCGGAGCATATAAGAATGTAACGGAAGAAGATTTATGGAATCACTTGCAATATTTCTTAGAGCAGATAATCCCAGTAGCTGAGGCAAACGATATTAAAATGGCCATCCATCCGGATGATCCGCCTTGGTCGGTTTTCGGTTTGCCAAGAATCATGACAAGCCAAGAGAATATTAGGAGATTCCTGAAACTCGTAGACAATCCATACAATGGCGTAACGCTTTGCAGCGGTTCTTTAGGCGCCAATCCCAATAACAATGTAGCGGAGATGGTAAGAGAATTCGCCGATCGAATTCCTTTTGCCCATATTCGCAATGTAAGGGTCTATGAAAATGGCGATTTTATCGAAACCTCCCATAGAACAACCGATGGCTCCGTTGATATCGTTGAGATCGTCAAAGCTTACCATGACAATGGGTTTACCGGTTATGCCAGACCGGATCACGGAAGACATATCTGGGATGAGGAATGCCGGCCAGGCTATGGACTTTATGACCGAGCTATGGGAATTATGTACTTATGGGGCATTTGGGATGCATTGGAAAGAGCTAAGAAGGAGGACAGGACATGCTAGGAATCAATGAAAACCTGAAAGGCAAAGTAGCAGTCATCACGGGCGGAGGCGGAGTCCTTTGCAGTGCTATGGCTAAAGAGCTGGGCAGACAGGGAGTCAAGGTAGCCATTCTTAACCGAACGGCAGAAAAGGGAGAAAAGGTAGCAGAAGAAATCAGGCAATCAGGCGGTGAAGCGCTGGCCGTTTCCTGCAACGTGCTAGAAGCAGAAAGTGTAAAGGGTGCAGAAGAAATGATTTTCAATGCGTTTGGAGCTTGTGACATTTTGATCAACGGAGCGGGAGGAAACCATCCGAACGGTGTGACTACGAATGAAACCTTGAAGATCGAAGATCTTGAGAATAAAGAAATCAAGACATTTTTTGATTTGAGTGTGGAAGGATTTGGTCATGTATTTAACTTGAATATTCTTGGGACACTCATCCCCACTCAAGTATTCACCAAAAGGATGATCAACAAAAAGGGAGCCATTGTCATCAATATGTCATCCATGAGCGCTCCAAGCCCAATGACGAAAGTTCCAGCCTATAGTGCTGCTAAAGCAGGAATAGACAATTTCACACAATGGTTAGCCGTTCACATGGCTGAAGTGGGGATCAGAGTCAATGCGATAGCACCGGGATTCTTCTTGACAGAACAAAACAGAAATCTATTAAAGAACGAAGACGGTTCTTTAACAGAAAGATCTAATAAAATCATTTCTCATACTCCGATGAGAAGGTTCGGGCATCCTGATGATCTCCTGGGAACCTTGTTGTGGTTAGCGGATGAGAATATGTCAGGTTTTGTAACCGGAGTTACCATTCCGGTTGATGGCGGCTTCATGGCTTATTCCGGAGTTTAATTAGGATTGATATGGAGGATTGGGACGAAAAGTACCCATTCCTTTTTTGTGTTTAACAACCAAAAGGATGCTATGTCGTTATACCATGCTCTTATATTGTGAGGGGCGTTTGTTGGTCAATTGGAAGATGTGGTGTGAAAAGAATTCATGACCATTGGCAAGATTGTAGTTAGAAAAGTTTTAGATCAAAGTAAGGGATAGACTATCTATCCCTTTTTATTTGTTATGGCAACTCGAGATGTAGTGAGCGATCAATCAAAACCCGAAAAACTCGGTGGTAATACTAAAATGAGTGCATAGGCTGATGTTTATACGCGAAATTTAACTTGCAGTTTACGTGACTTATTCCCCAAGCCTTTTTATGCAAATCTTTGTCTTCTCATCCATTGTGTTGCAGCCCACTTTTCCCCATTTATAACGGGTGCGCCACCATGAAAAGTTAAATCATTTAAATTCTGATCCTGATAGAAGTATTCGAAATACACCGCCATACCTTTATGTGGAGATACGGAAAAATTAAGTTTTGGAAAAAAAGTTGCTCCACCATGCTCTACATCATTTAGGTACATGACGAGTGTGCTGATTCTAGGATTATTTCCTGTTTTATTTGTTAATGAGAAAAAATCAAAATGAGCTTTATACTCTTGACCCATTTGATAATTAAGAATTTGCAGCCCTTCTCCATGTTCAATAGGTATATTCATGATAAAGGATATTCTTTTTTCAATTCTAGTAATCAGGTCATTTTCACCTTCTTGAAAAAACATACTACTACTTGTTCTTATTTCATTTACATCACGTGACGCACCAATTTTTGAACGCTCCATTTTCTCTTTTGACATTCTAATGAGCTCATCACATTCTTCGGCACTTAAAACATTACCTAAAATGACGATGAGTGGTTCATCTATTCTAGCAATGATGTTAATCTCTCTATCTTCTGTTTTTATTTTATTTCCAATGTGATTAAAGATGGTTTGTTCTTTAATCGTTAACTCGCTAGCATCTCCGCTCATGACTGGATTTGGCGAATCGCAGTGCTCCAACGCGGCAGAAATCGCTACTTTTTCATCTGTAAAATTTGTAAGTTTCTTTTTCATATATCACCTCAAAATTAAGAATTATAACTAAGATGTTGATGCATCAACTTCCTTAACCATTTGAGCATATGCTCTTTTAAATTGCTTTCAAAATTCAATTTGGTAATTTAAAAATAAGGGAAAGAATCGGATCGCTGATGAAGCTACCTTTTTTCCAATTCGAATGGGGAGGAATAAAGCAAAGAAGAATAAGTCACTTGTGCAGCCTAATGATAAGATTTTATCAGAGCATGAAAGATACGTAAATTGGGTAATTGAAATTATTTTTATAACGTGCATATCAATATAAAAAAACCTATTCATTACGACTAGTTGGAATAATGAATAAGAATGTTACTCCCACGGGTAAGATAGATTTCTCCATTTAGGTGATGCAATGCCTTTTTTGTGATTATCGGGACGTTTTATGTCCTTAGATACAATTTTATGTCCCTATATGGTAAAATAAAATATAATATAACAACATTTTAAGAAGAAGATTTCAATATTATTGGTTTCGTTTTTATGAAAGATATCCTGGATAAACAAGCTTATCGATTGAAGGAGGGCAAGATCTTGAATTATATTCATGAAATCGTTCTAAACCAAACAGGAAATCATGCATTCGTTATTGATATTGATCAAAATCAATGGTTTTGTCGTTACGTTCGTCAGCCTGAGCAGGGTGTGGAGAATTACCTTCTTGAGGTATTCCTGTTTTTTATCCATGATCGTTGGCGTTATTTTGACTGTGATGCAGCGTAATCCAAAACATCGCAATCTTTTTAGGTCATTACCTAATTCTAATTTGTGAGCTGGAGTTCAAAAAAGTCTTTGTTGCTAATGCAATAAAGACTTTTTTGTTTTTGATTAGACAAGGAAAACGTTGTGACAAAAAGAGGTAAATCCAATAGTAAAAAGCCGCCTAAAGAATTAGGCGGCTTTAATCGTATGTATGGTGGAGCAAAGCGGGATCGAACCGCTGACCTCTACACTGCCAGTGTAGCGCTCTCCCAGCTGAGCTAATGCCCCAATAAGTGGCACACGGAATAACTACGTGTGGCTGCTTCCTTCCGGACCTGACCCGTTCGGTAAGCATTCCGTTGCCGGTGGCAATCACTGGATTGGTTACCAAGATTGCCATAATATGTGCACCCTTCGGGTACAACGATCTCATTTCATCGAAGAAGCTGTTTCGACGTAGTGGTAATGAGTACAGATGGTGCCCTCTCCGAGGACAACGATATAATTCCAGCATATGGTGGACGATGACGGATTCGAACCGCCGACCTCTACGATGTCAACGTAGCGCTCTAACCAACTGAGCTAATCGTCCTTATTAATTTGGAGCGGACGACGAGACTCGAACTCGCGACCCCAACCTTGGCAAGGTTGTGCTCTACCAACTGAGCTACGTCCGCATGGCGGAGGAAGTAGGATTCGAACCCACGTGAGCTTGCACTCTAACGGTTTTCAAGACCGCCCCGTTATGACCACTTCGGTATTCCTCCATGATATTGGCTCCTCAGGACGGACTCGAACCGCCAGCCTACCGGTTAACAGCCGGTTGCTCCACCATTGAGCTACTGAGGAATGTTGTACTTGCTGACAAAAAAGATTATATAAGATTATGGTGTTAAAATCAAACGTGATTTTTTGGTATGAATGTAAATGAAAAATAAAAATGTAGATTTCTATGGAGAGGGTGAGCAATCGACACCTGTAGATACAAGAGCGTAATGGCAACGGCAGCATAGTAGAGCGACCATAATATGGTGTGGCTTCTTGGAAGGAGTGTAAGTTTCCCTTTGCCCCCATGGAATCGCTTGAGTTATATCCGCGCTTTTTGATTTCATGTAATCCATTTTTTCCCTTTGCTTTATCTTTTGGCTTTCTCAGGCGAGTAGGCAAATAGCAGATCCGTAATGGGCAGTCATTTCATAATAGGTGTGGTTGAGAATGGGGTCGTAGCGATCTGCCTTCTTGACCCCGGATTTTGATTACCCTGACTTCAGTTGTTTGAGGGTTAAGATAGTTATAGCACGAATTATTAAACACGGACTTTCTAAAAATTACGGTTTTGGAAATTTTGCGTAGTTTGGTATTGATTGTTCGTTTGTCCAATCCCATAATAGTCAGGCGTTAGGGTACCGTAACTATTTAGTTGATTAAAAGAAGCAGGTAAAGTTTGGCCGTTTGGATTCATTATCCTTTGTCCACTAATGTTATTAAAAGTCGGGTTGATTCTTGCTGGGTGAATGTTTTGACTAAATTGACTTTGAGCAGAAAATTGATTTTGCCCATAGCCTTGCTGTGGGATTGGATGGGACATTTGATTCTTTTGGCTTTTTGTCTGTTGCATTTGTCCGTTGCCATGTTGACTGTAAAACTGGGACATTGAAGTGTTTTGTTGACTTATATTTGGATTGGTTTTGTACTGTTGAACGCTATGGTTCAAAAGCGGTGTCGCTTTTTGAATAAAATCAGTTAGTTGCTGGTTCATCACTCGAAGTTGGTGTTGAGATTCTTCAAATAATTGCTGAATTTGTTGTATTAAATCATTAGGGTTGAAGGTATTGCTTGTTTGTTGATGTAAGGAATCTATTATTTCATTTAATTGGGATCTGATCACCCCAATTTCACGTGACATTTCTTCTTGTACTATTTTCTTTGCTTCTTTATCTACTTCCTGACGGGTTTGCTTATTCATTCATCTTGCTCCTTTTTTGTTATATGACTTTATTAGCATGAGCAAAATCCTTTTAAATATCCCTATCGATGTGCATAAAAAAACAGGATTGGTATTCAATCTTACATCATCATTATTTGGCATTTATATGTATCATCAGATATTATCAGCAAAGTCAATAGTTAAGGAGCCGTAATGAAATCGGCTCCTCTTTTTGTTCCTGAAATTCAATTATTACAAACCCACTGTCCATAATCGGATTGTGGGGCTGTTTCAATATTATTCCTGCAACCCGGCAGGATCATCTCCCGGATCACCTCAACATCCATTCCATTGACCGCAATTGATACACTTCCATTTGCCCCAGCTCCATATTAGATGGAATCCGCATATGGGACATTCTGGTGTTTCTTTTTCCATAAAGACCTCCACTTCAAATATATGTGTTCAGGATACGAAAATAAATCCGGACTGTCTAGAGGCGCGATAATAGATTTGATGGAGTAGGCAAGGGTATTCTGCTAACAGAGCGTTTAACGGAAGATAATCCAACGAATTGTGTCAATATTCAAAACTCCATTTCAGGATTAAACTATTAAGATATAGGACATCCTAACCCCCTCTAACCATAGTCTACAAAACTCTTCCCAAACTGGGATCGCGGAAAGGTCAACCTGCGGAAACCCACCTGCGAGAGCGCGGGTTGAAAAAACAAATGGAGAAACGGCATCTGTGGGACTCAATTAACAATACATACCGTGCTAGATGGGGAGTTGGCGGTGCCCTGTAACCCGCAATCCGCCTTAGCGGGGTTGAATTCCCATCTGCGGTGCGAATATGTGAGGTCTGCCTTGTGCAGGTAGTGTTGAGAATTGGGTCCAACGCAATGGAAGCCCATGAATCTGGTCAGGTCCGGAAGGAAGCAGCCATAAGTGGAGTCTTCGATGTGCCGGTGGAGCGCCTGATTTGAGCTAACCGCATAAGTAACGCTCGGATGTTCGTATCCAGGATGGGTGCACGGTGATTTATTATACATATAAGCTCGATGCAAGCCAATTCCTAACTTAAAGGGATTGGCTTTTTGTTTTATCAGGAGGTTCGATAACAGAAAAAAAGAGGGCATCTCTCAAAAGCTTTGCTTTTGGGAGACCCTCCTCTATGTAAATAATATGTCCGCCCTCTTTACTTACACCTTATATAAAAGCTTAAAAGGTTAGGGTTTAGTGAATTTCATGAAATAGGCGTTGCCCGTATTTCCACTTGCTTTTTAGATCGTCATCTCCAAAGCCCATTACATAAAAACCGTCTTGGCTGCATATGGATTGGAATCCGCATTTTCTCCAAAAAGGAACACTTTCTTCACAACTATCGAGGAACAAGGTAAACCCATTCTGTTTGGCCCATGATTCCAGTTGTTCGACAATACTCAGACCAATATGTTGTCTTCGATAACTTGTCGGTATGCGCAATAGTCCAATGAACAAAATATGATGTTTTATATCAACAAACAGGTCCAATACTTTATTATCATATGCAAATCCTGGATCTTTCATCATCTGGTCGGTACAGATCGTGATATGATCAGGCTCAATAGTTTCCATAGAATATATAGAATATTGGTCAAGAATGGTTTGCACATCAGAAATAAAAGAATATACCATGTTTTATCACCCGAATACATTATGCTCCATTTCGACAATGTTCGTCAATTTTTGTCAACGTTTACAATAACAAGTTTAAATTTTCAAAATAACTTATATTAGGAGACTCTTGTTTAAGATGAAAAAAGCCAATCCCTAAATCCTTGAAGGGATTGGCTTTTTGTGTTTCGGTTTCGTATCAGAAGAGTTTTAAGAAAGTAACAATCTATACGGGGATGGCAACGATAAGGCATCAGTCAATATAAGAAAATCCAAACGGATGAAGGCGAAGATAAATAGAAGGGGTAATTCGTTAGGGTAGCCGTCCATACGGCGGAATGATAGTAGCGGGAGCGAGTATGCACCCTAACGATGGTTTCTGTTTTTTCAAACGGCACAAAGGGGTTCTTTCTTCATCAATACAAGACGGAACTCTTAGAACGGGTGGAATACGAAGAAGAACTTACGGCATTGGTGCATTAAAAGGGGCGGTAATCATTCTAAAAACGTTAGTAGAATATGTACCGGCAGCAAACGGGCATAGATCGGTTTTCAGACAACAAAAGCTGCGGCAAAAGCGTGTCGGTCGGTAAGGGTTAGAATCCATTTAAGTGGGGATTTCTAGCCTATTTTTGCCTTGTTATTGCAAGCGGGTTAACTTTTATTTAGAAAATTTAAGCAGTTTGTTGAAGACGAGGCGATGTAACTTCCGATAGGAAGCGAGGAAAATTAACCCTAGAGCATTGTTAAAGTTAATGTTCGGGTTTTCAGATCCTTATCTCATTTGATATCTTTCTTATTACGGATTTCCATAAAAAAAGACAATATATTTCTATGTGATCTTGACATAATGAACGGTTTTCGATTATTATTCTATTGGCATGAAATGAATAAATTGTTGAGAACTGTTCGTATATCCTCAAAAATATGGTTTGAGGGTCTCTACAAGGAACCTGAAATTCCTAACTACGAATGGGGTATTTTTTATACCCTTTCGAGTTAGGATTTTTTATTTGCCCCAGGCATAGATAAGCCCAGTTCAGAGAGTTGAATGAGACCATTGAAACCATAGGAGGATCAATCAAATGAATAGATATGATGTAATTATCGTTGGTGGGGGACCTGCTGGTATTTTTGCTTCGTATGAGGTAACACTGAAGGCGCCTCATCTTAAAGTTCTGTTAATAGATAAGGGACATGATATTTACTCCAGACGCTGTCCGATTCTGGAAGAGAAGATTAAGCTCTGTCCTCCGCCTGCCGGCAAAAAGGATTACGCGGGATGTCTTCCAGCCTGTTCCATTACAAGCGGATTTGGTGGAGCAGGGGCCTATAGCGATGGGAAATTCAATATTACAACAGAGTTTGGAGGCTGGATGACCGATTATCTTCCTCCCTCTAAAGTTCTGGAATTAATTAAGGATGTCGATCAAATTAACCTGAATCACGGGGCCACGGAATCGATTACCGATCCCACTACGGAAACGATCAAAAATATTGAACAGCGTGGATATGCTGCAGGCTTGAAGCTATTAAGAGCCCAAGTAAGGCACTTGGGAACCGAGCAAAACCTCGAAATCTTGACGTCCATCTATGAATATCTGAAACAGCGGATTGATATGATGTATAAAACCGAAGTGGAAGATATTATTACCGTAAAGGATAATGATCAACATATTGTCAAAGGGGTCCAGCTGAAAAACGGGGACGTGTATTCAAGCGATCATGTGGTAATTGTACCGGGTCGAGATGGATCCGCATGGTTAACGGATGTTCTGAAAAAGAGAAAGCTGAAAATGTACAACAACCAAGTGGATGTAGGGGTCCGCGTGGAAACGTCCGATGTGGTCATGAGAGAAATCAATGAACATCTGTATGAGGGCAAATTTATATTCAATACTTCCGTAGGTACACGGGTAAGAACCTTCTGCAGCAATCCTTCCGGACATGTTGTGGTGGAGAATCACAGTGGAATTATGGCTGCCAACGGCCATTCCTACAAAGATCCAGCGCTGGGTTCAACAAATACCAACTTCGCTTTGCTTGTTTCACACACCTTTACCGATCCATTTGACAAGCCAAACGAATACGCGCGAGAAATTTGCAAGCGAGCCAATGATCTTTCGAATGGCGGCGTGATCGTACAAAAATTTGGAGACATCATTCGCGGAAGACGTTCGACGGTAAGCCGGATCAAAGAAGGATTCCTCGAGCCTACCCTAAAAGAAGCGGTGCCTGGAGATCTTGGCTTGGTCCTCCCGTATAACACGATGAAGAGCCTGATTGAAATGGTGGAGGCTTTAGATAAAGTCACACCGGGGATCGCATCCGAGCATACCTTGTTCTATGGTGTGGAGGCCAAGTTTTACTCAGCACGTCCGAAACTAACCGAAGAATTTGAAACAGAAATCAAAGGTTTGTTCTGCGGCGGTGACGGTGCAGGAATCACGAGAGGATTGGCCCAAGCCGGCGCAGCGGGAATTTGGATTGCCAGAAATATCATCAAACGTTGTGTTTAATGAAAAGGGCAACACGTAGAAAACCAACTGTCAATACAGTTGGTTTTTTTATAGATCAATTCGTTTCCCTTTCTCAACCATTCTCACAACTGAAAACAATGATGAAACCAGAATGGGGAATTCATTCTGGTTTTTAGCTTTATAGCCTATATAAACCTTTATCTGCTATGAAATGATGAAAAAACAGGAGAAAGACAAGATCTTAACTTAGAGATTATCCTGGAAGTTTAGTGATCAAAGATACTGTCATTACCAAGTAATATTTTTACGCCATGCTTCAGGAGTGCCGGATAAAAAAGCGCCAGCGCGTGGCTGATCGTCACTTTGCCCTTTAGCTTGGTTTGTTCGGTTAGATCGGCTATCTCGCGGATGGCAGACAAAGCCCGTTGGTGGTCCCTCATGAAGGTGAATATCAAAAGATTTTTCCATATTCTCGTCAACCAAGCTTGGGTCTAGTCCACCTGCATGGGTAACTCCAAGCTTCATGGCTTCGCGAATCAATCCTTCTACAGTGTTAAAGATTTTTAAGTTCAGTAACAATTTATGAGGTTTCCCACACTATCGGCAAACGAAGGAATAGTTTGATATAAAACTAATTATGTCGGATTTGGTCTCCTACTCCATGGTATAAGCATCCAAACCAGAATGGTTTGGATTTTTGTTTGGTTGATTATGTCAAGCAATAGTCCCCAGATTTTGTTACTGAACCTTCTCATGTGTGGTTCATCCGAATGCTATTTAGTTAACAAACGCACTATAAAATTTGTGAGTAAATTAATCAACAAGTTAATTGTGTTTAATGCTTCACTCAGTAGTAGTGAACAATAAAAACCGCTTATTTAGCGGTTCCCATAATATCACAATCCTTAATTTTTACATACTGACCGTTATGAGTTCGGACAATAAGGTGATCTTCGTATACCTCCTGTACAGTAGCTGGTGCATTTTTCAGTCCATGCATACGATATAGAATTACTCTTTGACCTATTGCGTATTTTTTATTCAAACGGCTCACCTCATCATAGTGTATGCGACAGAATTATTTTGGTTTAACAATGGATTAAGATCCCATAAATTCCATCACTTAGCATTCTACCACCCGTGAGGCAAGCACTTATGTCCTATGTTAAATATATGGGTTGACTTGATAGGGTGTGATGGGGAACCGGTTTTCTAAATTTGTAACATAATTTTAAAATTTAAGAAAACTGATTAAATTATTGGTTTTAGTCCAATCATAAAGGTAGAAGAAATGAAATACAGAAAACCGGAGGTTATGAAATGGGTTTTGCAAATGTGGAGATCGTTAATGTAAGAACTATTGATACAACAAGTTGGGATAGTCAGGTCATTATACGGGCTTCCAAAAACAAAAGAGTATACAGGTATTATTATGTATCACTTATTGGCGGTGGTTGGGAGGTATTACTTAGGAAACCTAATGATAAGGCTACTACGAGTCAAATACAACAAGAAGGGCTTGAATTACAAAGCCACCCAACAGTAAAAATGCAATTTCTGAATCATGATTTTAAAGAAACCAAAACATAAACTGTTTTGTCATAAAAGAAATAGCCCCCAGTAAATCGGAGGGTTATTTCTTTTATAACTACCGCGTTGCAAAAAGATAACATAAACCCAATGAGAAAAAGACGACTCTAAAATTCAGGAACCGAATTTGAGTCGCTTTTTTTATACAGCTAAACACCTAATCGCTGTGATCTTCGTCAATTAAAATATTATATATTTGAATACGGGTGCCCCGCTCCCCTTCGACAGTCGTTATGCAAGGAAAAATAGGTTTTTAATGAAGTAAGAGTGAAAAAAGAAAAAAGCCTAAGCGGGAACACTTAGGTGTAAGGACTCCCGCCTGGATTTTGCTTAAGGCAGAACGCTGCCCCCTTTGATAAATCTCCACTCCAAATGTCTGTCAAAAACATCATCAATACGAACCCCACCGGTTTTTTCACTCATTGTATGCAGGATTTTTCCATCTCCCAAGTAGATCCCACAATGAGTAATCCTTTGGTCTGCTTTGTTAATCCCAGCATAGTTTTCTTCTCTAGGCCCTCTGTAGGACATGAAAAATAACAAGTCTCCTCTTTTGGCGTCGTAAAGGCTCCATACTTTCCGGGGGGAATAGACATCAATGTATTCGGCTTGGCTCCTTGAATCACTAGGAAGATCTAGTCCTAATGCAGCCAAGTAGGCCCAGCGCGTAAAATCAGAGCAATCGAAAGTAGTGGGTGTATCCCGATCCGAACCATACTCATAAGGAGTCCCTAAAAATAACACTCCCATGGATATCACATTTTCCACATAGCCGCCTGGCAGAGGCTGGATAGCCGGATTTACCGCAGCTTGTGGAGGAACTCGGGATTCCATTATTTCTGTATTATTGATCGATGCCTTGTGCTGAAACTCATTTTCTACCCCTAAATCCCCAATCCTAACTAATCGATCATCCTCAAGTATGTCAGGATTGGTTCCTAAATCATTCGTTACAACCTCATCCATCCTTCTCGTTTTCTCATGATTAGCTTGAAAACCTTGATCATTTATACCGCAACCTGCCATAAGGACAAATAGTAGAAAGACTATTCCCAACCTTTTCAAGATTTCTCATCCTTTTCGCGTGGATTCATTTTTCATATTTTCCCACCGGTGAGGACGAAATACTCCCATTTATTCCATAAATCAATAAAAAACAACGCGCATTCGTGGGTTCACATGGATGAAAGTTGGGGTCACATCCTTACAAGAAAAAACTAGAATGTTACTATGCAAATCTTATTGGTGGTGAGAGACCATGATCCTAGATCCAAGAAGCAGAGAGATTCTGATGAAAAAAGCGTATGGGCGCCAATTGCTCCAGCCTCATCATATTTTTCGATTGCTTCAATGGTCGGTGAAAAAAAGAAAAGGAATTTCTATTATCCGTTTAGGAGACAAGATGGCTAAATTATTAGCGAAAGAGGAATTGTCTAGCCTAAAGAGGGAATCACCCTTCTTGGGAATCTCCTATCCGCCTAGCCCCCAATTGCTGCAAGACCTGAGCCGTTCTGTACGCCAGGCTACCGTGGTCGGAGTGACTTATTTTCCCATAAGGGCCAGGCAATTGCAAAAATTTATGAAGACGACGGGATGGATCCCGCGTTTTATTACCGACTCGTTTATTAATGACCTGATGTATGACCAAGGCTATCTTCATCATTTGCTTCGCAGCTCTCGGGTCGCTCTTGTAGGACGTTCGGCTGAAGCGGCTGCCCAACAGCTGAAAAAAATGAATTTACCTGTCTCTGTCGTTGTAAGTCTCGGTCATTATGATCGTCTTCCCCAAGCGTTTGCTCAGCTGGAGCGGACAAAAAACCAGTGGGATCTCGCCCTTGTCGGCGCTAGTGTTCCGGGCAGAATCTTGTGCGTTGACCTGACGAAGCGTTTGAATAAAACATCATTTGAAATTGGGCATATGATGGATGCGTTAGCAAATCCGAACGAGTGGAATCAGCATCATGATCGCAAGAAATTTAAGGTTCGGTGGATGCGCAAGCTCGCCCATAGGAAACTAGAAATTTGTCCATGAGGAGGAAATAATCATTTATTACTTTCATTGGCACTATTCTCTACCAAAACGGAATAGGCTGTAGGGTGATGAACCGGGGGAGGTGGTATGATGAATCAAGACACACTTGAAAAGGTCTTACAATTCATTGATAAAATGCCAGAAGAAAAAGCGAAACAATTATTACGTGATGTTCTTTTAGCTGTAGATATAACAGATAAACTTAAGGCATATAAAGAAGCGAATAAGATCCTGCGCGATATTGTAGCCAAGATTATCATTGAATAGGAGACTCTCGTAGGTGGCACAAGTACAAATGGTTAAGGAGTAGGTTCTAAAGGGCTGAAATCCCCAGTTTCTCACAGGAGAATCGGGGATTTTTTTAGTTGTAAATTAGAGTAATCAGGAAGTTATCATTGGAATATTGTGATAGTAACCTGTACATATAATATTTGGAGGGTACTGGTATGTCCGAGATCATAGAATTGAAAAAGCCTAAGCCAAAATACAAAAAAAGGTGGGTCTGGCTAATCGGAATTATTATTATTGTGAATATGAGTGGTGGAGAAGATCAACCTAACCAGTCTACACAGAAATCAAGCACTCTACCCTTAACCACTAAAAAAGCGTTGGCCCATCATCTGGTAACTGCACAGCCAAAATCAGAACACAACAAAGAAGAACTGCCTTCTCACAAAACGTCCATGAATAAAGCGGAGTTCGATCAATTAAAAATGAAGATGACATACGAAGAAGCTAAAGCGATTATTGGAGGGCTTGGTGAGGCTATGTCTGAAAGTGGAAGCCCTGGAGAACGGTTACATACTGTAATGTACCAGTATGAAGGAGAAGGGGATCCTGGCGCCAAGGCATACCTCATGTTTCAGGGTAACCAACTTGTTAATAAAGATCAGTTTGGGTTGAAATAGATTGAATTTCCAAGGGTCCGATGTTTCCGACTGTTTCTCCGTTTAGGCTAAAAAATGAAAAATAAGCGGAGTTTTTCCGGCTCAACAACCAAAATCCTGATCTATTTATGTTTTTGGGGCACGAAACCGTGGGCATTGTGGAAGAAGCAGGACCCGGAGTTCATCGCTTAAAAAAGGGCGATAAGGTGGTCATCCCGAATTGCATTGCCTGCGGCAAATGCCGTTTTTGTCAGAAAGGACTGGCATGCCAATGTGACTTTTCCAATCCGGAAGGAGAAATCGGTTCAGTTTTTGGATCTTCCAGGCTGTATGGGGACTATGAAGGAGGACAAGCGGAGTGGCTGCGGGTTCCTTTTGCCAATTTCACCTCCTTCCGGGTACCGGGTGACAATGAGATCGAAGATGATGTGCTTCTGCTGCTCACGGATGCCCTCCCTACCGCCTATTGGAGCGTCGTTAACGCAGGAGTGAAAGCGGGAGATACGGTCATTGTGCTTGGCAGTGGACCGGTGGGATTGCTCGTGCAAAAGATGGCATGGCTTCACGGGGCGGAAAGAGTGATCGCAATCGATCACATCGATAATAGGCTGGAACATGCTGAGCGAACCAACCGGGTCGAAACGTTTAATTTTCAAAGAGTCAATCATCTTAGTCAACTCTTAAAAGAGAAAACAGGCGGCGGGGCAGAAGCGGTTGATAGACTGCGTTGGCATGAATGGCATGTTTACGCCACTCGAACTGGTAGAAACAGTCTTAATGCTTCAAGGGGGAGCGATGGGAGCGATCGAGATGGCTTCCCAGGTTGTTCGCCCAGGGGAAACCATCCAGCTTACGGGAATTTACGGGGCTCGTTATAAGCGCTTTCCCCTCGGGGCTCTTTTTATGCGCAATATCACGCTAAAGATGGGGTTAAACCCGGCGACCCACCTGATTCCCGATTTGTACCGATTGCTGAGGGAGAAGAAGCTTAAGGCGAAGGATGTGATTACCCATCGGTTCACGCTTGAGGAGGGGGAGAAAGGTTTTCGGATGTTTGCCCATAAGAAGGATAGGTGTATCAAAGTCGTCTTGATGCCTTAAACTTGCGATTTTCAGGATAACCATGACTATAACACAAATGACCCGAAAGGAGGCCACGTTTCTAGTGTCCATCCTTACAGGTCACCGTTCATCCTTTTTTTGATTAATCCAATTCATCCGCAACCCCGTTAGAGTCCTTTCCTGTTCAAATTGTTGCAGCAGGGACGGGAAATCTTCGTGAATAAAAAGAGGAAATAAATCTTCTATGATATGGGGATACGGCTGCTTATTGATTTGTCTTAGGGCGACAAAAACCTCAAGTAGAAGGGCCTTCTGAAAGTCCATTCCATTTTCATGAGCTAATTGGAAAATCGAACCGTCTGGGCGAAGGTTTAGCAGCTTTTTTTTGATCTCATTATAGCGAGTAACGTAGTAAACATGGAGTTTATAAATTTGATAGTGCCGATAAATAATTTCTCCTGTCATTTTCACATTTCGGTCCGAAGGACTCGTAAAGCCGATCCGCTCTTCTTTCGGCAGCAAATAATAGCCATCATTGTGGATATGGTTGACCATATCTTTTGTTTTGGTATTGAATTGCTTATTGAAAGTCAAGATCGAGTATAGGAGCTCTTGAAATCGCATATCGTCATCTTTGAGCACGAAAATACGGTCCGCTAGAGGCAGCAGCTCTAGCACCTGATCGGTGAAATCTGCGGTGGAGACATCATAGATCACCAAATCATGTACGCGTTTGAGCTTCTTCATAATTTGCTTTTGCTTCCTGGTAGGCAAGACAGCAAATCGGTCGATGGTTTCATCCGTCAAAGGCTCGTTTTGAAGGACCCCATTCGAAACGAATGCTACCGATAATTTTTTTTCCTCTCTCAAATAACGGGTTACGGACAGCGCCATCTCCGTAACCCCGCTTTTTGGCCGCGGGGAATAAAAACCAACCACATACATCGTATACCTTCCTCCCATTCGCAAGGGGTTGCTCTATTTTATGCATAGAAAGGTGAACCCGTCTGTATGTTCGCCTTGATCGCGGCAACGGAGGAGCGGATTGAAGTGCGTAGCTATGACGAGGTTCTTTCAAGGGAAGGGATTGAGATTTATAAATGGCTTGTTTTTTCCAATAATCTGGACCGTCTGCAGCAAGTTCGCCGGCAAGTAGAGGATCTTGGAGGCTTCGCTGTCAGTTCTTCTGCGGATCATAATCTGGAAACGAATGGGGAGGAATGAATAAGATGCTAAAAAAACTATTCGGTTTTGGGACATAGATAGGGATGTCCAGAAAGTTTACCGTTCTGTCACCTTTATCCGGAAAGGTGTTGAAGTTGGAAGAAGTCCCGGATCCCATTTTTTTGCAAAAATTGATGGGGGATGGATTAGCCATTAAAGAAAAGAAAAAATTTCATTTTTGACCCTGAGTTTTTCAGGGTCAGTTTATATTGATTAAAAATACTTAAAGTCAAGATACAACTGAAGTTTTCCGTATGTTAATTCACCAGTCAGTAATAACTCTAACATTTGTTTATCGCTTAAAGAGGAAATAGCTGAGCCATTACCGCCACTATTATAAACTACATAATCACCGTTGACGAATTCAATCTGACAATTACATTTTTGCCCATTGTAAAGACCTGGAATTACTTTATTGTTAAAAACTGGTTTTCTCATCTGTCTTCACCCCTCTGACTATTATTATAACAAATTCGAAAGGGTTTTCAGTAGTAAAAGGGATCAATGGTAACAAAAAAGGGTAAAAAATGTTCAATGAAGTAACACTAATTGACTACATTCGTTACTGGATACTTTGGCCATCTATTTTTCTACTGTTATTTTCTTGTATATAAAAGAGGAACTATATTATCGTTTAATTCCAAAATGTTTAAGCAAACCGGCATCCAAGAGCGTAATAATGCTAGAAAGAAAAGAATAAATGAGACTGTAGTTTATGTTCAGTCTCATTTTGTTTGAGTTACTTTATTAGAAATGCTTTTACCATGAAACGTCTTAATGCATAACTCTAGAAAACCCCTCAAGTTTCTTTGGCATCCCATTACTTTTCACCTAAAGCAAGAGATTTTCTGTCAATCGCTTCAGGTTGTTTTTCTAACCATCCATGCTTAAGCATGATCGTAAACATCTTCCTAGAGCCTTCATGAATGTTTTCAAATATTTTATTGTAAGCCACAATTACATCCGGTCTCATCGATGAGGCCAGTCCTGTTCCATAAAAAGCAAGAGCTGCACTCGTTAGAAATGCAAGATGAATCATCATTAGTTTATCCGAAAACGGGCTGACAGTAGAGTTAGTGATTTCGGAATCCCATATTCGCGGGGTTGTCAGATGTTCCTGTTCCAGTATAGAGATAAAACTGTCAATATCCTGCCCTGCTTTCTCAACCACATGCAACATGAAATGGCGTACTTCCTCTGTTTCAGCTACCTGACTAAAAGCCAAAGCCAGAGCCTTATTTAGTGCGTTCTTTCTGGTATTAAAGAAAAGGCTATTAATTTCGGATGCGTTAAGTGGTCTACGGTCTCCAAACAAGTCAGTAATCATCCCCATTTTTTCAACAAACTCAACCTTTTCTGGAGATGGAACGGAAGGGGGATTTGAATACAGTCCTTTAGATTGTATATAACGAGACACTTTTGCAATCAATTCATAAGCTTTTGAGGTACAGTCAAAAAAATATTCCTTAATATCTTCCCGATCAGATGTCGTAATGGCTAAACTGTAAGCCGTTAACCCGTGTATCGTCATGATGTCTGTGTAAAATATGAGAAATTGGTCTGAAAATAATCGTGGTGCATTTAAATTTACATCATTATCTGTAAATCCAATGGGAACTTGGAAATTGGCTTGCTTGAAAAATTCCGTGAGTTGAACGATATGGCTCTGTGCCAATTGTAAAGCGTATTCTAAAAACGGTTGAATTTCCTTATCCTCAACAATGTTAAGAAAATATTTGTAGACGCAAATGCTTAAACTGTCGCCCATGTACTGAGTCCAAAGGTTAGACACTTCCGCGGCAGTAAAGGTATTCTTCTTTGTCCCACTCATCGAAGCGCTAATGGAGGCCGCCTTTTTCTCTTCCATTATTTGTCCTAGAATACTGGATATCTCAATAGCAGTAAGGGTGTTTTTCTTGTCTTCACCAATAAGGTTGTTTAGGACATTAGATATTTCAGAAGTGTTAAGGGAGTTGTTTTTAGCTTCTTCCATTATTTGTGATAATATGTTCGATATCTCAGAAGCAGAAAGGGAAGTCTTATTTGTTTCCTTTGCAAATTGTGTGAAAATATTTGATATTTGAGAAGTAGTAATCGTCCTGTTAACCATAAATGACCTCCAACAGACCATTATTATAAAGTTATATTGTGGAAGTATTCTTCGCAATATACTGTCAGAAGGAGCCGAACAACTTCGTACTGTTCGGCTGGGGGATATTTTTGTGGTATGATTTACCAGGCTAATTGGACAGAGTTATCCATATACTACTATCGATCAATATCTCGTTCAATTTCTCCAGTTCGAAGCTGGGGATTTTTATTTATTAGGAAAAAGAAAGATAATAGTCTGTTAATAATTAATCGTTATAATCTAACTTGAGAGGTCTTTGATCTCCTCCTGTATCCAACACACTAGGGCTTGCTTAGGCAAGCTTATTTTTTTTACATTAAAAATCCCCCCAATGCTCACAAAGGCAGTGGGGATTTTATCATAGATTAGCTTCCTTCAGATCTTCCGTTAACTCTTTTAAAAAGGCTATGCGCTGTAAAAGTAATTCTTTGACATGTACAGGCATGTCTTCCTCATACCGTGCGTGGAACTCTATATATTCCGCAAGCTCTTCATTGTAAGTAGATAGGATATCCATTTTATTTAGCAATCTCCTCAAAATTATATTTGTTATTTGGTATTACCTCTTTAGTAAGAAGATATACCAAAACGAATCCCCTCTAAACAAATGGGTAGTGGGGATTTTACCTTTGTTAACTAGACATACGACAAGATCAATGGCTCGATGCAGCGGTTAAGCATAAGAAAGTAGTAGGGGAGGGGGTTCATGGTTCAATCCATTAAAAACAGATCAAGCAACGCCCTTTTTTAGCTCCTACATGATGGAGAATTGATTTTTTCAAAAGTATCCTATTGGAATGATAAAAGCCTTCTACCCACTGTGTAGAAGGCTTATTCCTTTTGGTCAGTCAACATGAATTCGTCATTGCAGTTTTTACATTCATAAAGCCATAATTTATCTGGAATTTCCTCAACGAATGTAAGCTCGTGCCCGCACTCTTCACACATAAGTATATTGCTCATATACCCTCCTTACATGCTCCTAGGCAAATTTCACTTATTTTTGTCCGATTAACTTACATTTCCTCGATCATCTTCCAAACGGTACTTACTATTCCCTCCATAACTCCAGTTATGTCCGCAAGTCAGGAAAGATAATCAATTTTGAAAAGACAAATTTGTTTGTGGCATAGGAAAAGGTTCATATGAGAATACAGTTGTAAGAAAAATGGATGGGGAGATGGTGGTATAGCGAGGTTATTCCCATCGAAGGTGCGAATACATGGTCTGTCTTATGCATGTGGCGTGGACAATCGGTTCTACGCAACCGAAATCCATGAACCGGTCAGGTTCGGAAGGAAGCCGCCTGATTCATAAACGCCACTGTCACTTATGCTATATTCTGATTCGGATGCGAAGAGGGGATTTAATCAGAGAATTGATTGGGCAAAACGGGAGATTTGCTTATCCATTTGAGTTTTCAGCAAAAGAAAGCATCCCCTGTAACGCTTATGTGGTCGTAATTGAAAATATTCCTCATTAGATGACGGATATACAAGGATATACAACCATTTAAAGATTTTGCAGGGTCGGGTGCATAACAGACCGATATAATATTTAAGGGAAGTTGAGCAACACCCTTAATTGCCTTACTCTGTCCAAATTTCCTGCCTCATTCTCCAATGATAATTTAGGGGTATTGAAAACCCGTCTCCTGCCACCAAAATTTAAGTGGTTTACCTTGTCGGTCGGGATGATCAATAAATCTTACTAGAAAGGAGCTTTACAATTATTGAAACAGCTCTCGATCCAGCGCGGTATTTTTCTTGCAGCAATGACCTATCAAGCGATTCAAAAATTCCTAAATCCGGATCAATTTATCCTTCCAAATGGCTTTACCCTTGTGGATACATTAAACGGGGGACGTTTTTTCCCTAGGATAGGATACATTGCCCAATCTGATAAGGAAATTATTGTGGCTTTCAGAGGAACGGAGAATATCTATGACAATCTAATGGATCTTGATATTCTGCCCGTCAAATTTCCATTTGTCCCCAGCGGAGGATCGGTTGTACGTGGCTTTCTCAGTATTTATTCAAGAATAAGGTTTCGGTTGGCGGAAATCCTGCAGAAGCTGTCCTCCCGCAAGGCCCTTTTTATAACCGGACACAGTTTAGGTGGCGCCTTAGCCACAATGGCAGCATTGGACATTGCCATCAATACGAAATATAACAACCCCATTGTCTATACTTTCGCCTCTCCCCGCACAGGGGATCAAACCTTTGCCTCTGCCTATAATCGGGCCATCAAGCAGAGTGCCCGAATCGTTAATGTCCTTGACCTGGTGCCCTACCTTCCTCCTTTTTTCACCCATGTCCAGAAGCGATTCCCCATCTTTTTCAATACCTCCAATCCCTTTAGAAACCATGAAATGGCCCATTATTTTAATGCCGTTTGCCGCTTTCATCCCCTCTTCTGCAGAAGGCTATGCACCAAGAATCCGGTAAATTTTTGCCCCTTATCTCAAAACCGTATGAAGAAGAAACA
This sequence comes from Ammoniphilus soli, assembly GCF_040813775.1. NCBI lineage: Bacteria > Bacillati > Bacillota > Bacilli > Caryophanales > Paenibacillaceae > Ammoniphilus > Ammoniphilus soli. The sequence continues at coordinate 40,712 of NZ_JBEGDL010000013.1, read as the reverse complement.
CGTAAAGCGACGATAAGACAAAGGCTAAGAGGTGCTAAGCTAATCAACGACACCGCTAATTAAGGTTGAATACCACCTACTGTGCTGCATGTATTTACACTGCTTAGAGGTGCTAGCCTCATCAGAGTACAGAGAAACTATACGTTTCTCTGTACTCTATTGTTTTTAAGAGGGATGCCCCATTTTCTTCACAAGAATGTAAAACTTGTTGACAAAACACTGTACAGAATTGTTAAACAATTCAATAGGAAATGAGGTATATCTTTAAAACCGTTAGGTATAATAACAACAGTTTTGGGGCGTTTTAACAATAATGGGAGGTAAATTCAATACAGTCTCAATAAATTAGGGATATCTCATACATAACAAGGAGGATCAGCATTATGCAAAAACGTACTAATGAAAAAACAGTCTTTTATGAATATGGTCTGGGAGGTGTTTATGCTGACCTGGAGTTGAATTGGAAGTTGAGCGAGCAAGGGAATTGGGCGGAAGAATTGTTTATGAACGGTTTTGGAAATGAAGAGGACGGATATATGATGCAGCTCGGACATATTGATGCGGGGTTTGAAATTATTGTTTTTGAAAAGGAAGATAAGGATAAAAACCCGGAAATCCCTCATAAATATCTAGCTCTCCAGACTTTCAACCACCACCGGACGGATTTTGTGCTGATCCGAAGCATGACCGATCTAATGAATTATCTAAGTCTTACTTCTCCTATTGTGCAGGCCCAGTGTGCTTCATTAGACATTGAAATGATGCTGGATGACGCTTGGCAGGACTATGACCCCATGGAAGAATCCGAAATGAGGCAAATGTAGTTTTAATGAAAGCCTCCTAGTATATTATTAAGCCTAGACCCCTTATCCGTGATGATATTTTCGGTCATTTGGCTAGGGAAAGTATTACAAAATGTTCAATTACACGGGATTGAGTTTTAAATGGCTTCCCAAAACAAAAGCTGGTCCATGCAGACGATTTAATGGGAAATACTCCATTTATTTTAAAACTGAAGAAAAATATTTAGAAGATAGTTGGAAAAAGTCCACTTATCATCGATAAAACGATCCAAAACGGAGCGATTATGGTGATTAGTAGGCAATTTTCCAACTATTTCTAATGAAATCGTATAAAATTTTATGGTAAGTGGAGATTTTCCATCTATTTTAATGGCACCACCTAAACTCTTCTCGGGAGGGCGGTCGTAAATGAGACAGTGTTACATGACGGAACATTATTACCTGTTCTAGAGTGGAGCAATAGCTAAAGGATGATAGGCAACTCCTTGAATATAGAAGGGATTGGTTGAGATCCCATTGTTGGCGCGCTTATTGCAATAGTATATAAATAGAAAGCGCATTCACAACGATAAAAATGTAAAGGAGTTGTTCAAGTATGCAAGAGCAAGTATTCGGATTTTTTATGCCAAGTGTCAATCTTATGGGTGTAGGAGCGGCCAAGCAAGTAGGAGAAAGAATCAAGTCATTAGGGAAAAAGAAAGCGTTAATCGTAACCGATGCGGGCTTATATAAATTTGGTGTGGCTGATCAAATTGCAGGATACATACGGGAAGCAGGAGTAGAAGTAGCCATTTTCCCTGGAGCTGAGCCGAATCCAACGGATAAGAACGTGGAAGCCGGGTTGACTGCTTTTCAGACAGAAGGCTGCGATGCCATTGTATCTTTAGGGGGAGGAAGCTCCCATGATTGTGCAAAAGGAGTCGGCCTTGTGGCGGCAAATGGCGGGACTATTCATGAGTACGAAGGGGTAGATCGCTCCCAAACACCAATGATTCCCATGATTGCCATCAATACGACGTCAGGAACCGCAAGCGAAATGACCCGTTTTTGCATTATTACAGATACCTCACGCTCGGTAAAAATGGCGATTGTGGATAAGCATGTGACTCCGGCCATTTCGATTAATGACCCCTTGTTGACGGTGAAAAAACCGCCTGCTCTGACTGCTGCAACCGGCATGGATGCCCTGACTCATGCCGTAGAGGCTTATGTATCGACTGCTGCGACTCCGATTACAGACGCTTGTGCCCTACAAGCCATCCGTCTAGTCAGCCAATATTTGCGCGCAGCCGTAGCGAACGGAGAAGACATCGTGGCCCGCGACAAAATGTCCTATGCCCAGCTATTAGCCGGAATGGCGTTTAATAATGCATCCCTCGGATATGTACATGCGATTGCCCATCAATTCGGAGGATTCTATAACCTGCCGCATGGGGTGTGCAATGCGATCCTGCTCCCTCATGTGGAAAGGTTTAACCTGATTGCTAAGCCAGAGCGCTTCGTGGACATCGCCATTGCGCTGGGAGAGGATGCAAGTGGATTATCGACTCGTGCCGCAGCGGAAAAAGCTCTTGAAGCGATCGTTACTTTGGCCCGCGATGTCAATATTCCTAGAGGGTTTGCCGAATTAGGCGCCAAGGAAGAAGATATTCCCCTATTAGCCGAAAATGCGATGAAGGATGCCTGCTCCTTTACCAACCCAAGAAAAGCAACACTTGATGAAGTTCAAGCAATGATTCGCGCGGCTTTTTAATGGGTTGGATGATGGTGGAGACCGTTTCTTTTTAGTCGAGTGGAATTGGCTTATTAAAGCAAAAACTATCATTTGGGGAGAAATAAGATGGAAAAAATGATGGAGATACAAGATTCTGTGCTCGAGCAATTGGAGTATGATATTCATAGGATCATGATCTTAATGGAAAAAATGAATCCTCATTTGAAGCAGCATGATCCGCTGTATGAGGATCTGCTGAACACGCAATTGTTTGGCCTATCCCGCGTGATTGATTTTTTAGTTCGTATGAACCTATTAAGCCCTACTGAAGGAAAGGCCATCATGAATAACTTGGAAATCACAATCAGTAAAAGTTACGAGACATTCAACATGTCTTAAAATACGATATACAGAAGTAAGACAGTTGGAAGGGACAAGCATTTGTCCCTGTTTTTTTGTTTTCAGATGACAAAAAAACGGCCTTCAGCCGACTTTTTGTCCCAACTAGCCGAGAAATCGTCCTAAAACCTTACGAGGAAGGCGCTTTTTAAATCGTTTTTAGATGGTATGAAAATTGCAAATAATGTAAAACATGCTGGAGCTATAGTGAACGACAGGGGACACAATTGAAATAGGAGGTATCTTACGAAATGGTTATGGATCTTTCTCCTGCATCTACGTTATCCGGGATCATTCCTGCTTATATTGAAGACTCTTGGAAGCGTTGCCAATCATTTGGAATTAAAACCACGAATATGGATTTGGATAGCACTTTAGGCGAATATGAAATGCGGGATTATGTTGATCGCTATGCTGAACTTTTGCACTATTCCTCTCCTATTTTGGAAGACATGTTTCAAGATATTGTCGGGACTGATTTTTTGGTGTTGGTGGCTACACCTGAGGGGTATGTCATCAATAGTATCGGAAATGATACCTTTCTGCAGGAGGTTGATCGGGTGGCGCTGTGCAAGGGTGCCAATTGGCTGGAACAATATAAAGGCACGAATGCGATTGGCACTGCCATTACTGAGAAAAAACCAGTCGTTGTCCATGGTAGCCACCATTACTGCAGGGATAACCATTTTCTCACTTGCACGGCAAGTCCTATATTTGGCCCTTCAGGAGAGGTCCTTGGGATCATTAATATGAGCAGCTACAAGTACAATTTCCATCCCTATTCACTGGGACTCGTCAAGCGGGCGGCTCATAGCATAGAGCAGGCCCTCTACATCGCAGGGATGAAAAAGGAGCAAAAGGAGGAACCGGTGAGCGGAGACCTGGATTTCATTTATGATCACCACCCTTCCTCCCTGATTACGGTCAATGAAGGGGGAATCATTACGCGCATGAACTTTTCCGCATCAAAAATCTTAGGATCCAAGATGGTCGGGGAGCCGGTTGGGGCAGTCTTTGAACAACTGGATTCACCTAGCTTAGGTTGGGTCAAAGAACAAAAATTGAGGTTTAAAAATCATATTTTTACGACTCATATCATGTCTGACAGTCAAGACGGAATCCGTCAATTGCTTCTTCGCGGGGAAAAGATGGGGGAGTATGGGGAATTAACGAATCGTTATTCCTTTCAAGATATTCTTTGCGATGACCCTAGGGTACAGGAAACGATAGAGATGGCAAGAAAAGTCGCCCTTCTGGATATCAATGTGCTGCTGTCGGGAGAAAGCGGAACGGGGAAAGAGCTATTTGCACAATCGCTGCATGGTGCCAGCCTCCGAAGCGACAAGCCGTTTATAGCCATCAACTGCAGTGCCATTCCGGAAAGTCTGCTGGAGAGCGAATTGTTCGGCTATGAGAAAGGGGCGTTTACAGGGGCTAAAAGCGGTGGACAAGCCGGCAAGTTTGAAGCGGCAGATGAGGGAACCCTGTTTCTGGATGAAATCGGGGATATGCCCTTGGCAGCGCAAGCAACCTTGCTCCGTGTGATTCAGGAGCGATGCGTGACCCGAATTGGGGGGATTAGCCCGCGGCCTGTTAATGTTAGGATTATTGCGGCCACCCACAAGGACTTGCTTAAAGAAATCGAAGCAGGACGGTTCCGCGCTGACCTGTACTATCGCCTGAACGGATTTACCCTGAAGCTCCCCTCTTTAAGGGAGCGGAGGGATCTGCTCCTATTGGCTGACCATGTGCTTTCCCATCTGCCTTTTGCCAAGACTAAGCCTGTATTGAGCGAGGAGGCTAAGTCCTTCATTTTAGGGTATGACTGGCCCGGCAACTTCCGCCAGCTCCAGAATGTCCTGCAGCAAGCGTCCCTGTTGGCTGATTTCCGACCGATTGAAAGATCCCTGCTTGCTTCCCTTTGCCCGTCTTCTGCTGGTCACTACCAAGAGTCGGTTCTCCAGCAAAAACTTGAACGAGAAGAGGAGGGGGATTGGGGACCTGTTGGAAGATGCCTGAAATCGAATGAGGCGGCCTGCATCAGACAGACATTAGAGCAAGTGAACGGAAACATTTCCCAAGCAGCCAAACGGTTAAATATCGGGCGCAACACCCTTTACCGAAAGATAAGGGCCTACAAGATTTCGTTGTAAGTCCATTACTCATGCCTCCCTCAACGCTGTGGATCTAATCATCTTGGTTTGAAAGACTATCATCAAAAAAGAGAAGCAAAGAAAATGCTTGTGCAGGCTCTCGCCAACATGCACACCCACTCCTTTACTTCTCTTTTTTGTCTTTTTTGACTTCCTTAATTTATTGCGGATAATTCTACGTCTTTACTTTTATTCGATCGATTAAAGAGGTTTAAACTCCAAATGCTCTTCCCATTCCGGATCCACGGATAAGATTCGCTTACAAATGGTTACCACCCTGCGCTGACTATAATCGTATTTCTAAATGCGGTCAAATCAACCACGAGAAAACCCTGTCTTGGTGTGATAGTCTCTCTTTGAAATACGAATCCATCAGTGATAGTTATTGGCCTATTAAGAAGAATTTGTTTTTAGTAAGGTGCAGACCTTGTTTGAACAAAGCGCCTATTTTCCTAATATACTGGGAATCATTATAGACATGTTTTTCTTGGCAGCCTGATGGCACATGACTAGCTTACGAAAAGTATTAGAAGGGATAAGTTACATGAAGAAAATATTTATCAGCGAACAAGGAACCGTAAGGGCTGGTTGGAACGTTTTGGCTACATTACTATTTATTATGGTTATTGGTTTTTTTCTGACCTTTCTTCTTATGATTGTTCTCTCTAATCAAGCGGAGCCTTGGATGCAATTGGTTATGTATATGGGGATGCCTATAGGGATGATTGGGGGCACGTTAATTTCCTTGAAGCTTTTTAACAGAATGAAAGTGATGGATATTGGTCTTCGAGCCCTTAAACACTCCAGTTTGGATCTCGCATGTGGATTAGGGCTTGGGGCAGCTTCAATGACCATCATTTTTTTGATTTTATGGCAAACAGGTGCCATTGCGCTGAAGAATCCTATGCTGGAACCGAAAATAACGAACTTTAGTTGGCCGCTTGTTATTGTATGTACTCGTTGGGTTTTCTGAGGAATTATTTTTTCGTGGATATGTTATGAGGACTTTGGAATCCACAGGTTACCGGAAACCGATCATTTATTTCGTGTCAGCCATCCTCTTCTCTATTGTTCACGGAGCAAATCCTAATGTAAGTCTTATCGGCTTGTTAAATGTGGGTTTGGTTGGCCTGTTATTTGCATATATGTTCGATATTACGGAAAATTTATGGATGCCCATCGGCTATCATATTACATGGAATTATTTTCAAGGAGCCGTCTTTGGATTTCCTGTTAGCGCCCTTAAGTTAGAAGGCTTATATCAAACCGAGATTATAAAAGGAAAAGAGTGGCTATCTGGTGGTGAATTTGGTCCAGAAGCGGGTATATTAGCTACCTTATTAATTCTTGCAAATTATGTTTTTATTAAGTTTATGATAAAGAAACAACGGAGTGTTTCTAATACTTCATGATATTACATTTCAAGGGAGGGCGTCTCAGGTGACACCTTCCTCATATCATCTCTCGTTTATCTTTATTAGGTCTAAAATCTAACACATATGATTACGATTTTTCATAAAATGTATTGCGAGTAGAGAGAATTACAAAATGGAGTGATTTTTTTGAGAACATCACAAACGGGAAGTTGTAGAAATATAATAAACGCTGGAAGACGAAGAATTGAAAGGGAAGTCAATAGGTTTATCTCAAAAACGGGGGCGGAGGACATAAACATCACCTGTTTCCGCGCTAATGGCGGAAAATTCAGCTGTGTGATAAGTACAACGTTTGGTGCTTTTCCAATGATCACAGGACAAACCGCAGGTGCGCGAAAACGAATGTTGCAACGAATCAAATCCATAGCAGCGAAAAGATGAATGAGCTAAAGTTCGCCAGTATGTTTAAATAAATATAAACTCCTTCTGGGGTTCATCAGAATAAGCCTGTATCTTATGTTACTCAGTAATCTAAGTTACAGGCTTCTTTATTCTTTTTTTCTGATTCATAGAAACATTTTACCTCCCTAAAACGTAAGAAAATTATCACAAAATTAGTTAAGTGGATGTAACCAGTGATTAAATTAAATGAGCAGTATCGTTGATAGCATGTACTTGGGATTTGAAGGTCTTAAGCTTTGAAAGAGAGGCTTGGGTCAATACCATACTTAATAATCCAAAAGGCATCCCTAGTATAGATGAATATTTAGAATTTAAGTTGAATGAAAATGTATAGTTTTCTTTTATATTTTTTAGCCAGCGGGAAATACCTTTGCAACCCTTTTATAGGCCGCAAGAATGGACAATCAGGGAATGACCGGGTTGATGCATGCGCTTAATTGTTACAAGGGAAGCAAAATGGAAATGAGGGGTGAAGATGAAATGGAAGCCATCAATCAGACAATGGACAGCTGGTTTTTGGGTGCGATTTGTTGCTTTACTCATTGACTCCATTATTATCTCTGCACCATTCGGTATGGCTTTCTATGTATGGGGTGTTGAAGAGAATTTTACGACCGAAGCGTTATCTAAGCTTGTTTCATTTTTATATCCTTTATTGGTTCCTGTGTTTTGGAGGGGCTATACGGTTGGAAAAAAGGTAATGGGAGTTCGAATCGTGAAGGTAAATGGTGAAAAAGTAGGAATGGGTACTATGCTGAAGAGAAACCTAGTCGGTGGACTAGTTTATATCTTTACTTTTGGAATTGCAGTGATTGTCACTGCATTTATGGTTGGTTTGCGGGAAGATCGCAGGGCTATTCATGATTTGATTGCAGGAACGTATGTGACCAAAAGTTAGTATAGCTATTACCAAGCCTTAAAAAAGGAGCCCATGGGCTCCTTTTGCGTCAGCAGATTAATGCAGTTGTTGCTGGTGAAAGGACTCTTGCGGCATTTGATAGGCGGGTATGACCTGAGCCTGTTGCATGGTCTGTGCCACACGATTTTGATCCTCAGCAGTAACCGATTGATCGTTCACCATAGTCTGATTCAGTCCTTGATTTTCCATCACCTGTTCTGCCAAATTAATCATTTTCCTCACCATCATTCCGCCAACCATTCCGTTGACACGAGACGGCAAAAGACCTTTGTCTATCTCATCATAGTGCGGTATTCCTAATTCGGAAGCAGTCTCGCTTTTAAACCGATCCCACATTTGACCCTTCATTAGGCACCCTCCATGATTTAGACTTAGGAGCTGACACCTTAATAATAATGACCATCATTCACTTGTTTTATAACCAAACAGCAGTTTGTTATTTTATGATCCTGTTTTTGAATAACCAATAAAGCGTGACACCATTTAATAACAGTAGTCACTCCTCTAAATCTATTATAAGATAATTCGGTAGCTTAGATTTAGGAGGGAGAATACTAGACAGCTATGAAAAAAGCAATCCTATTGCTTGTCGTCATGACGTTCTTCACTTCACCTATTATCACTCCGGCTCAAGCAGAGACTTCACCGAATAAAGATAATATGATTTACTTATATGGAGGTTCAGCTGAAACCTATAAGAAACAGTTGGCCATTACAAAAAATCTGGTTGGGACGTTGATCCCTGGTTACTTTGACATTGATTCCAGCGGAAATCTCATCGATAGAGTGGATCCGTCTTTTGTCCGTTACGCACACGACAGTGGCTATAAGATCACGCCATTTATTAGCAACCATTGGGATTACGAATTGGGTGCCAAAGCTATGGCCAATCGGGTCAAGCTGGCTGACCAGCTTGCTCAGGCTGTGCTAAAGCACAATCTGGACGGCGTAAATATCGATATAGAGAACTTGACGGAAAAAGAAAGAACAGCCCAAACGGAGTTCTTGCAGCTCCTAGTGAAAAAGCTTCGCCCGCATGGCAAAACCGTAGCCATTGCGGTGGCTCCGGTTGCTGCTGATACGGATAAAGGGTGGTTTGGGTCTTATGACTTTGAAGAGATTGGCAAGACGGCAGATACAGTATTTATCATGGCTTATGAGCAGTACTATCTAAGCGGGCCGGCTGGTCCGCAGGCAGGGGTTGATTGGACAAAGTCGTCCATTCGCTATCTTTCCAGCAAGATTCCTAAGCAAAAGCTTGTTTTGGGGGTTCCTTTTTACGGCAGATATTGGACATGGAATGTCAAAGGGAATGCGTTTACGTTTGCTCAGGCAGAAAGCTTGATGAAACGAAATGGTGTTTCATTTAAGTGGAATAAAGCCCATCAGTCTACTTTTGCCCTCTTTATTGATAAAAATACAGGAACTCAATACGAGATTTGGATTGATAATGCTGAAAGCTTAAAGAAAAAGATTTCTCTTGTTGAACAGTTTGGCCTGCGGGGCTGGGGAGGCTGGCGTTTAGGCCAAGAGGATCCTCAGATTTGGAGTATGCTGGCGGAGCAGAAGCAGGAGGCACAACCAAGAGAAGGTCAGGGTCAGCAAATTGCTGCTGAAGCCAAAAAGCTTGTAGGCAAGAGAATCACGAACAATAGCTCCTTTGATTTCGTTTCTTCTGTTTATAAACAAAAAGGAGTAAACGTACCAAGTGCGCTGGCAGGATTGAAGAAGGTAGGATCTCTTATTAAAGATCCTCAGAAGCTGCAGCCTGGTGACATCGTATTTTTCGGAAGCAGTGCCAAAAACATATTTGCAGCAGGCATCTATTCAGGTAATGGCAAATTCGTATTAGCTCACAAGCCATACCAAACAATCAAGGAATTGAAGCTTTCTTCAAGTGTAGCGAGGAAATATTATCTTGGGGCGAAAAGAGTAGTCCAATAGACCAAGGGCGGCGTAACCTGCCCTTGTTTTTTTACATTCTCGAAGCAACTTCTTTTAAAGCCTTGGATGCCCTCTGTAAGGTGAGATTCACTTTAACAGTGTATCTGGAACAAATATAAATATTATTTGCCTTCTTTGACAATTTCCTGATTACTGGCTAGAATATCACCAAACATCCACATTGTTTATTTCATTTTTAGGTACAGTTCATCAAGGAGGTAAGAAGAGGATACCTAATTTATATAATACAACCTAGAGTAGTAGGTGTTAGTAATGAAACTGAAAAGGCTTGTTTTAGGCATATCTTTGTTATCGATTATTTTTGTTGGAAATATCGCCATGTCCATTTGGACTTTCAAAGCAGATATTCCTATGCCCAAAACGGATGCGGCCATTGTTCTTGGGGCAGCGGTATGGGGGGCCGACCCTTCACCCGTCTTTAGAGAAAGAATCAATCATGCTGTATGGTTATATAAGCATGGTTATGCAGGAAAAATCATCTTTACGGGCGGATCGGGGTCTTCCGATGAATTAGCGGAATCTTATGTTGCCAAACGGTATGCAATAGGCAGCGGCGTAAAAGAAGAGTCTATCCTGATGGAGGAAAAGTCAAAAATAACAGAAGAAAACTTGAGATACGCTTATCAGGTAGCTAAGGAACATGATCTGCGAACATTTTCAATTGTAAGTGACCCTTTGCATATGAAACGGTCCATGATGCTTGCAAAAGACATGGGTATGGAAGCATATCCTTCCCCGACCCCTACGTCAGTATATAAGAGCATGGATACAAGATTATCATTCTTGGGACGTGAAACCTTTTTCTATATTGGGTATTTGCTAACAAAACCGTTTAGGTAAATATAGATCAAATCCTCATCATACGCGGTGATTCGTTCAGTACAGAGGGGCGGTTAGTTGCTGGCCATGGCAGATTTATTTATCCTTGAAGGAATAGATGGACTTCAAGTTGAAACATTTCGCGCGCTAAAGGAAAGATATTCATCCATCCCTTTATTCATTGGTGTTCGGCCCCAATGTAGCGACCTGGAACAATACATAATGAAGCTTTGACTGCACGGTACAGAACGACCGAAGCAGCTTCTTTCAAGGAGTGGGGATGGCTGTTTCTGATGGGACTGGGTGTTTTTCTGGCTGGTATTATTGCCATGGTGTTTGCCTTGACTCTCGTGATCCTCCCTTACGATGAAACTGGGGGTTCAGAGAAGGAGAGAAATGGGTTTGGTGGACCCTTTTTGTTGGGGGACTGCCTGGATTCATTGCGGGAATTGGCACCCATCTTCATATCGGATACATGGACTTCATTCATTTGCTTCCTGCTTATTTTTTATTGGTTTTATATGTAGTCGGACTGATATGCAGTTTTAGATATCTTCAAATTCGTTCAGCTGCCGGTTAAACCTGACAAGAACAAGAAAGGATGGATGGCATGCGAGTATACATTTACAGCCCGCAAACAGCAATGGTTATTAACAGTGTTCCATTAATGGGGTTTTATTTCTTTTGTAAGTAAAAGAAAAAATGTGATGGAGGACTTTTTTTAAATTTCAACCTAGATGATTTCCTGCATTTTCCTCTTTCTTCTACTCAAGAATCGGACATTTACTTCGCCGTTGCCCTGTTTATTTATATCGAGCCCAAGATTGACCGCATTTAGTTTTAATAAAGTTTTAACTTGCCTTGGTGCGAGATTTCGCCTGCATTGCAAGATTTGGGCCACAATACCGGAAACGATGGGAGTTGCCATACTGGTTCCTGAATTTGTGAAGTACCATTTTCCGACTCGGGCGCCAGGTTTTCTTACATCATCGGTTGAACCTGGTGCACGAAGCGAGATTATGTTTACACCCGGTGCCACAATGTCAGGCTTAGTCCGTCCGTCCCGAGTTGGTCCGCGGCTTGAAAAATTGGCAACTGTATCGTCTGGCTGGGTAATCGTATTATGATCATCCACAGCTCCTACTGTGATTGCAAGTGGACTGTTCCCGGGAGATGTGATCGTATTATTATTGGGCCCTCTGTTCCCGGCAGCTACTGTAACAACCAGACCTTTTTTTACAGCAGCTTCCACCGCCTGACAGAGAGGAGAATCAATACACCTTTCATTTATTTCATCCGATACGAGAGATAAGTTAAGGATGCGAATCTTAAAGCGAGTACGATGATCCAAACACCACTGTATTCCTGCAATAAGATCAGAATTATTAAACCTGCCCTGAGCATTAACTACTTTGACCCCTACTAGATTGGCTCTCGGGGCTGTCCCAATAAATCCTCTTCGCGGTTGTCCATGAATTCGCCTGCGAGACATTCTTCCATTCCCAGCAGCACAACCCGCAACATGTGTACCGTGACCATGGTCATCGTAAGGTACATCATTACGGTTGTTGATGAAATCCCTGAAACCAATAATCCGGTTTCTCAGGTCGGGGTGTGGGAAGATGCCCGTGTCTAGGATCGCAATCGTTATTCCTTTCCCGGTTAATCCACCAGCCCTTTGCGCAACATCGGACCCAACTGCAGATCTACCAATATCAAGCGCAACCCGACCTTTAGCATCTAGATAAATCCGTTTAACCAGGTCAGTTACGCACAATTTCTTGAGATCCGACATTGATATTTTGCCAGATATTGAATTTATAATTGGAAGTTTGTGGGTAATAGTCCAAGTTGAAGATCGCATAAGTATATCCAATGAGTTGAGTAGTACTCGGTTTAATTTTTTCTTGAGTTGAATCATAACAAATAGCCTAGGATTCGTTGTCCCGGGATTACGACTCCATTTTAGGAGAGTTTTTCTGAGAGGAAAATCTATCTTATTCCTGTATTGAAGTATCCAGGAATATTTGCTTTCCATGTATACTGCCTCCTTCAAAGTAACTTGAATTTATAAGATAAGATATTTGCGGAGCTATACTGTCGTTTGGATGACTAACCATGTTTTTAAAAATAGGCTCATTAACCTATAGGATGTAAATCGAATAATTAATTAGAAGTTTCATATCAGTTGCGGAGCCATATAGAAGAAATTGCAGAAGGGTATATGGTGGATAATATCCCAGAAGGTGAGGCGATTCGCAAGGCCATCCAGCAAGATGGGGGACTCCGACACCCTAGGTAAACAATTTCGCCAAACGTACAAGCCTCATACAGAATGGTCATTATTAGGGTTGGTATTTTCCTTTATAGGTATCGGTTTATTCGATATGTACTCCATTGAAAACAGTCATTCTTTGCGAGTAGCCGAAATTCCGCTATTTGTGGACAAGTCAATTGCTGCAGCTATGGGAATCATGATTGCTCAATTTACGTTTCCCCCTTCCGTCCAGGCAGCTATTCCTGAAACTGGATCCGGTTTCACAGAATTTACTACTACAAGTTCCCTTTGTGCCCTTGCTATAATGACAAGGACTTGTGCATTTCAGGGGGGAATGAGATAGTTGATTCGGTTGTTTTTGTTTTTGTTTTTATTTATCTTTTTTGAGACTTCGGTTTCTGCGATGAGTCAAGCCGATCAAATCATTAATACCGGCAAACAATACTTAGATGCGCCATATGTATATGGTGCACCACGAATGCAGGATCAAAATTTTGATTGCTCTTCCTTTACTCAGTTCATTTTTTGGAAACATGGGTATGAGATTGGCTACACCACTCGAGAACAATCGATTAAAGGCAAATATATTCCGTTTGATCAAATTCAAAAGGGTGATTTATTGTTTTTTACTACCCCTAGGCGAAAGGATTTTTCTGGTTTGGAAAAAGTGGGATATGTAGCAATTTATCTGGGAAATGGTCATGTTTTGCATACTTTCCGAGCAGGCATAGGGGTCACGATTAGTCCGATCGGCAAAGGGACGATCTGGTTTACACGATACCTGTTTGCTAAACGGGTGTTATAAAAAGGCTTTTTTGTAAAGAGGCTGGATGGGTTATACGGTTGGAAAAAAAGCGTTATTGTTACTCATTTTTGGCAGCTTTGCGGGAAGATCGTAGGGCTGAATTTCACTCTAAATTACCAAAAAATCGTTTAGGTCAGTTGACTGTATATGGGGGAGAAGATCCAATTACTACTTCAAAAGAAGGTATAGGAAGCTTTCTTGGAACCGGTGGCTCCAGGGCTGGATTTCATTTGTGTTGGCATACGCTTAACCAGCCCAGATGACTTAGCGACATTGGAAAGAGGGAGTTTAATTTTTGAAGCCCTTCACGCACAATTATATTCCGATAAAAATCAATAGCTTGTTAAGCTAAGAAAAGACCGTTCCTGTGAGTGAACGGTCTTTGAAGTGCACTACTCATTTCGGCCAATCAAGCGGATGGTCTTGCCATCCTTAGTAACCAAGTAAAAACTTTTATCGATGCTGCCAAGCACCTCTCCGGAATAATACTGGACCGTAATGCGGTATTTATCAGCCCCGATTTTGGATACGTAAACAAGCTCATTAAACTGTGGAAAACTCACCCATTCAACTGCCTCCGGATTCATAAAGGAATAATGCTCCTCCAGGAACGCCTTTGTCACGGGCAGATTGTTATCTTTCATATACCGTACTAAATCATCAAATCGTACTATGTTATTGTTGTTTACCTGTTCAATGAACCGCTTTACTGTGGAGACCATCGCTTGTTTTTTATTGTTCTCGACGTTATCCGGATAAATTTCTTTGATTTTTGTCTGCACTCGCTTCAGCATGACTGCTGCCTGGGCACGGGTGACCCGTTCCGCTGGCCGGAAGGTCCCATCGGGATAGCCTGCCACCACCCCCCATTTATATAACGGATATACGGTAGTCACCTCATATTCCTGGGAAACATCGATGTCCTTAAACAACGCAGCCTTCGTGTCTCTGTACTTGTCGCCTTCCGATCCGCCTGCCAATGCAGTCAACATCAAATGTGACGCAAGCAATCGGTCGATTGGCGCGGCTGGTTTTCCATAAGGGATAATTCCCGCAGCTAACAGATTGGTATAGGTAGCCTCCGACCATCTGCCCTTGACATCTGTTAAATACAACCCTTGGGTGAAGGAATCAAACTGGCGGCCTGCAATCCGCGGAAGAACTTGCTGCAGCATTGCCATAAATTGCTCCTGGGTTACCACCTCATCCGGTCGGAACGAACCGTCAGGGAACCCCCGAATGATACCCGTTTTCGCAAATTCCGCGATCTCCGAAGCTGCCCAATGTCCATTGACATCAGAGAAATTCGAATGTCCTATTCCTGCCTCTGCATTTGCCTTCTCTGCTACACTCATTAACGATCCGCCGCATGCGAGCACGGAACAAATGAGGAGCGTGATGAACTTTCTAATCGATTGGAACATATTTGCCCCACCTTTCAAAAAAACAATCAGTTTTTGTCATTCCACGGCCATACCATCACAGCACAATAAAGGATTATATTTGACTTCAATAAATACTTCATCATGTTCATTGCCTTTATTAAATCTGGCTTTAATCAATCTAGCTCTATTGTCATTTTTCGCTTCCATGCTGTAAGTCACTGCGACATCGCTAAATCCCTTTGCGTAAAAATACATGTATCCATTTCCCATATCGTAACTATGCAATTTAGATTGATGTTCACTTTTAGCCTTTTTTAACCAAATATTAACATCCTCAGCATTTTTTCTTTCTATCGTGTTACGGTTAAATGAAAAAATAAATGGTTCCTCAATTTCTGTGTGCTCCGTGTCTTTTTGACATCCTAGTAACCCGATTAACAGTGAAATGAAAATGATGCGCACAAAACTTATGGGCTTAAATCTCATCAGCTTCCCCCGCAGTTCAGAATTCCCATTTTGATAGGAAGGTACCCAATTCAATCGATCCGCTAACAACAAGGACAGACAAACCCAACCCACCGACCAATCCAGTGAAGAAGCGTAATGAATTGTTGCTCTGTCTCCACCTTTTAAGCTGAGTATAGCCATCGATTATCATAGGAATATTTAATAATAATCCAATCCAAAAGGGGATACTCCAAGGAATAAAGAGTACAACAGGCATAAGTAAAAAGCCAACCAAAATTCCTGTACATCGGGCGCAGATTGGAAATTGCTTCCCAAAAATGGAGAAGGAGCGTGCTTTCAGCCGATGACAAGGGATGAAAGAGAGAGTGAACAGTTCTTTCATACGTTTCACCACCTAATCGGAGCAGTCAGGCGTGCAGTCACAGTCTAATTGACCTGAGCCTAGGGACAGATAGGCACATTCTCCGCATTTGTCTTTTCTTCGGGTTGCGTAGTAATAAATGGTTTCGACGAATAAGAGCAACCCAAGTCCAACAAGGATCCAGCCGAGCAGATATCTTTCTGGAGTATGAATAAGAAGGTACAATCCTGAACCACATAAGGTCATCGAACAAACCAAAAGTAGATATATCAATGCCCATTCACTTCTGCCTTTCTTGATGTCCCTTCATGCTTGATCCTATTTAACGATTGATCCATGTCACTCAGTTTTCGCCACTCCATTAAGCAGATGATAAACTACATAAACCATCCACAAGTTATGATTTTTTCAATAGGACACCATCCTTATTTGACCGTCCTTACGGTTGACGATCATTGTCATGTTTTTTCTTCAGGAGCAATTTTCCCCAGAATTTGGTTGCTCTAATTGAATTCTATGCAAATTTAAAGATTTAAAAAAGTACCAATTTTGTGTAGTACCTTTTGGCTAAATCAGGTGTCTGTAAACATACCAAATAGGTATCGCGCTGAAGGTACCAAGAAAAGTTAGTACTTTTAAGAATTACCGGAACAAATAGAATGAGGCTAGAACGCAATAACATTATGATGAAGTGATTCGATCGAGAACATTTATAGGGATTTCTGGCAACCAATTTATCTGCTCTATAGGGGTCTGCTCCTATCATGGTAAATGAAAACAACTTTATCGGAGCATCCTAAACTTAAATCATATTTAGGAAGTGAAGTGATTATCATGATTGAAGATGAGAAGGATGGAATGGTTTATCCGTCATTTTCTCCGAATGACAATCCATTTGTTAGTGAAACAAAAGAGGTTAAGAGTAAATTAAAATCAATGGAGAAAAAGATTTCAAACGACATCTTTGATGACGACGATAGCGGAGATTATGCTTCACTGCATTGGAACGAGTAAGATAAAACCTCCTGCAAAAAATTGTAGGAGGTTTTATTGTGGACAAAAGTTAATTAGACGAACAAAAGGTGTAAGAGGGAAGTATTTCTTATGATATACTTTAACCAAATGAGGAATTTGGAGCGGAAATGATGTTGAATTTAATCAGGATCTTAAGAGAACAATTTGGACATTTGTGGACAAAAATTCAATGAAAAACAAGAGATTAGGATTTCGGGTTATCCTTATTCTGGTTTCCGGATTCATCCTTGGAGGAATTCTATCTCCAAAGGATTACACAACAATAAAGCCTGAGAATCCAATATCAGAGAGGACAAAGCTAAAAGCAATAACATTTAATGGAAATATAGAACCTTTTCAACGTTTTGTTTCAATAAATTACGAATTTTATAACGAAACGACGGGATGGGGCAAAGCCAACCGATTAAATTGGAATACACAAAGGCAAAGAGCTGAATTATTGCTTAACGCTTTAGACTCAGTGAAAGTTGACGATAAGAGAGTAAAGCATGATATAGAGAATATAATTGGCTTGTCTAAAATTCTTCAACAATCGAGACAAGATAAAGTTTCTGTTATCTATTTGCATAGAATCTTTCATGATTTAGATAAGTCCATGAATGACTATAAGCATCCAGATGCATTCGGAATGTCGTATACACTCGGAGTCGATAAAAAAAGTCGTTTTTGGGGTGATACTGTCTTTGATATGGAGGACTATATAAAGGAATCTATCAAATAACAAGTATTCTTATCCGCTAAATGGGACTTGATAGCCCCAATAAAAAATAAGAAACACCTCAGTTTAAGGTGTTTGGATCAAATTCAGAAGGTATCTCGATTGTTAAATGGTGCCTCTTCCGCAATTCCATTGCGTATTCGAAAGCACTGTCGTAAGGATTTTCAAAATGTTTTGAATCAAAACAACGCAAATTTTCGAGGTATTCTTCCCGAGTTCCACCTTCAATAGAAACTAAATAATAAGTGTCAGGATAGAATCTATAGTAAGTGCGAATATAGACCAATCTCATTAAAATCACCTCATGATACTATATGAAAGATGAGGTTGTATAGTATACGGCTAAATAGGCTTTTCGCTATAGTGGTTCGAGGGATCTTGGGATGGGACTTTCCTGTTGAACCAATAGAAAATGATGTGTTAAATTAATCCAATTATATGTTATATTTATCCATGGGTACAAGTGAGTTTAGAAAGGTGAGTGGAGATGAGATGAGTCAAGCAGAAGTAAAGCTAGATTTAAGCCGAATTGTATTTATAGGGAGAACATTTGATGAATATATGTCCATGTTCAACCTAACTAAAGAGGAGTTAATAAATCGAAAAATACTTGATTGCCCTGCAGGTGCATGTTCTTTTACAGCAATGGCAAACCAATTGGGTGCGGATGTTACGGCAACGGATATTGCTTATTATCATCCTTTCGAACAGCTTGCAGAAAAGGGATTTGAAGATATCGAACATGCCATGCTGAATCTGGAAAAGGCAAAGAGTAATTACGTATGGGACTATTTTAAATCCGTAGCGGGGTTAAGAAATCATAGAATGCAAGCACTCCATGATTGTGCGAAGGATATGAAACAATTTCCGAATCGCTATATTCCTGCTGTCTTACCTGTATTGCCCTTTAAAGACAAGGAATATGATCTAACTCTATCTGCCCATTTCTTGTTCATGTATGCTGATAGGTTGGATTATGACTTCCACTTGCAATCCATACAGGAGTTAATGCGTGTCACCAAGGATGAAATACGCATTTTCCCTTTGGTTGACCTTTCATGTAATAGATATGAACATATGGATAAACTCATTGGTTATATTCAAAGTCGAGGTTTTACCACAGAAGAAATCAAGGTTTCTTATGAGTTTCAAAAAGATGCCAATTCTATGTTGAAGATTAAAAAAATAATTTGATCAGCGAGGGTGTCAATACCTGAATAAATTAGAAGAGCTTCTTACCTGCACAAGAGTCGGGAGGAGCTCTTTTTGTTTTAGTCGCGAATGTATTCAAGGAACAGGTACTTGGGAAAAGATTTAGCAATTCCATTTATTCGTAACCTCTTCTATGCTTCAATGTGTCACACAGTGTCGCCAATCCTCATATTATTTTGTGAGTTAGGCTATAATCCTTGCTTTTTTGGCTTGTTCGCTGTTATTAACCTCATGCAATGTCACCATATGGCATGCCCTATTGAAAATAGGAAGGATTATTGAACGCTTTTCATATGGAGGGGTACAAAGTGGCTAGAAACAAACTCATCATTATGGGAATTGATCACGGGAATGGATACTTCAAGGGATTCAGCAATGATTCAAAGGGAATCGTTCTGCCGAGTGGTTTTCTTACGAAAGAAAGTGTGACAAGGGAGGATTCAACGGGAAGAGGGGATGTAAAATATAATGAGTTTGAATCCAGTTTATACGCCGGAGAACGTTATGTGTGGGGCAATGACATTAATAAGGCAAAAGGAAATTTCTTTTCGACCTATACCAATGAGGACAGATATGCCCAGAAACAGTATAAGCTATTAAGCCAATTTGGCTTAGCCAGTCTCATTACAGCCAAAAAAGGGACTTTTGACGTTTTGCTCGTCACGGGTTGCCCGCCGCGCGAAAAAGGGACCAAGCGAGTAAATGAACTGATTAAGGTGTTCCTGGGAAAACATGCGGTACAAATGAATAATGCACAAAAAGTGATCAACGTCAGGGAATGCAAAGTATTGCCGCAACCCCTTGGAACGGTTCTGGATTTATATATTGATAAGCATGGAAATGTCGAAAGTGAAGAAATCGCCACTTCCTACATTGGGATCATCGATATTGGATCCGGTACGACCGATTGTGACGGAATTGATTCTCTGAAAGCCATGCCTGAAGATCGGCATACCATCCCCGTCGGAATGTATGAAATTTACCAGCGTCTTGCCGATTATATCAATTCCCAAAACCCTGATGCCTATTCAACAGCAAGAAGTGTGGAACTGCAATTCGAAAGTGATGTTTACCAAGCTTCAAAACGTCTGACTGTCCCTATCAAAGAAACGAAGGAAAGGATTATACGCGAAACGGCCGAATATCTCATCAATCAGCTTCAAATGCGCTGGAAGAACCGAAGCAAGTTTGACATGGTCATTTTGACCGGCGGCGGGGCAAAATTAATGAAGCCTTGGTTTAAAGAATTCATTAAAGACATCCGTGTCATAACGGATTATCAAGTGGCCAACGCGAGGGGCTTCATGAAATTCGGCTTATTGCTATCGAAAGATTACGAGATCCAGCCGGAAGTGGAAAAGGAAGAGGAGATTGTTTCAAACTAGGAGCTGATTCATGTGAAGAAAAGCGAATCGATTGTTTTTGATGTGAATTTCATGAACTTCGAAAACAAGGGCAAAGCCGACCGTTTTTTTACACTGTATAAACAGTTGAGGAGAAATCGTGAATTGAAACGATTTTGCCGAGATGCTTTTATGGAAAAGGCCAATCGATATCTGGGAGGGGTGGACGAACAACACACAGAACTTCAAAATTACATTAAATCCAAAGGGATTCAGTATATCTTAGATGCCATTCATGAAAAGGAAAATCCAAAACCGCAATTAGTGGTTGATCAAAGCGATATCGAAAGAATGACCAACCAAATCATTGAAGCTCTTTCAACCAAGGTCCCCAAGCGCTTGCCCGTTACGGAAACAAAAGAAAACGAAAATACGCAGAATGCTATAAATGTCATCGAAACAATAAATACAAGTGAAATCGAGGTTACTCCCTTACAACCAAAGAAGAAACCTAAAAGTAAAGCGGATAACAGAAAACCTAATATGGAAAAATTAAAGGCGTTATTGTGAAAGAAAAAAGTCCCGGCTCACAATAGAGTCGGGACTTAATACTGACGGCTGCCGCGATGACTATACTAATAACTTCGATTGAAGGAGAGCCATCACTTTACCGCGTATTTTGATATCCTCTTTATGATGGAATGATGGCGGAGTATCCTTTTGCGGATTATAAGGAATTAACGTCACGTTGTCATCGGAAAAATAAACTCGCCTGAGTACAGCGCTTCCATCATGGATGCATACGGCAGCCAAATCCCCGTTTTCAAGTTCGGTTTGGAGTTCAATGAGTACCCATGGGTCAAGTCCATTTATTTTGGCTATGTAATCTTCCTCTTTAGGGGTATACCATAGATAATCCGATTTTCCATCCAGCCAACTAAATGGGGTGCTGAAATAGGTTTCTATGTTCATATGAGTAGTAATCGGATCTTCATACGTGATTTCCCTCACATGCGGAATAGCTCCCCAATGATTGCTAAGAAGCTTCTCAATATCCATTTCCTTCCCTGCTATTAAATAATCAAGCGATACGCCTAATTTCTCCGATAGATTGTTAAGGGTTTCAAGATTGGGCTCCCGTTTATTCGTTTCGTACATGGCGAGAGTACTCTTCGACATCCTCAATTGCTCTGAAAGTTCAGCCTGGGATAAACCAAGCTTTGTCCGGCACTGGGCTAGACGTTCTCCGAAAGAATGTAATTTATTCATCTTTACCACCTAGATAAAAGTTAGTACTTGTATACCATAACCTAAAACGGAAAGATAAGCATCAACTAGTTTCTTTTATGCACAAAATGTGATTTGTGATAATATAGGATTATCACATAGTGTGATTACTATGAAATCCATCTATCGCGAGGATTAAGAGTAGTTTTGACTTTGAATATGTTAATTATTAACAAAGGTTACTTTCATGTTACAACACAACTTTCAGAGCAGATATAAATCGAAAAAGTAGGGATGAGGAACTAACATGTCAAGCGAGGGTAAGGTGAATATTTTATTAGTAGATGACCGTCCGGAAAATCTACTGGCTCTGGAAGCGATTATTGAGAGAGAAGACTATCAGCTGATTAAGGCATCCTCAGGCGAAGAAGCCCTAAAGCTTTTGCTGAAATATGATTTTGCTACGATTCTATTAGATGTTCAAATGCCTGGAATCGATGGTTTCGAGACGGCAAAAATTATTAAGGCCCGCGAAAAGTCCAAAAATATTCTTCTAATTTTTGTTACGGCGAATAATTTGGATTCGCAACATATTTTTAATGGGTACTTTGTAGGGGCGATTGACTATATTCTTAAGCCTTTTGATTCGTATATCCTAAAGGCAAAAGTCCAAGGATTTGTCGATCTTTACAAAATGAATCTGAAGCTCGTGCAACAAACCGAAGGCCTTATCAAAAAAACAATCGAGGTGGAGAAAGCTTATAAAGAGCTTTCCGTCGCTACCTCCTAGCTGCAGAGATCTGAAGCCTTGGCGAATGTCATCAGTGAAACCTCCATTGATTCTATGTTCATTCTTGATCAGCATGGAATCATCTTAAAAGTGAATCCTGCTGTTTCGGACATGTTTTTGTATCAAGAAAAAGAGATATTGGGAAAAAGCATTGAAGTCGTCTTATCTTCTGAGGGCGCCAGTGTTTACGCAAAGAATACTCTGAATATAAATACTGTTATATCAACGGGGACTAAGGGAGATGAGAAGGCAGCAGAAGTGATGGCGGTTCGAAAAGATCAAAGCACATTTCCTGCAGAGATCCTGATTGGAAGAACCTTTATTGAAGATGAGAGCATTATTGCATGTACGATACGAGATATTTCAAAGCAAAAGCAATCCCAAGAATTAATCACGTATATGGCTTATCATGATGGATTGACAGACTTGCCAAACCGCAGAAAATTTAATGATCAATTGAACCAACTCTTGATTGAAGCAAAGCAAAACAATCAATCCCTCGTCATGATGTACTTAGACATGGACCGGTTTAAATATATCAATGATTCCCTTGGGCATTTGGTGGGGGATAAGCTGCTCCAAGAGATTGCCAAAAGATTAGGCTGCAACTCTCGTAAAGGAGATTTCGTCGCGAGAATGGGCGGTGACGAGTTTAACATTCTGCTGCCGAATACGAATAGGGAAACGGCGCTTGAGATGGCGGAATCGATATTGGAAGCATTCAAAGAACCCTACTACCTCGACAAGTATGAATTATACATTACGACAAGCATTGGAATCAGTGTGTTCCCCTATGACGGCGAAGATCCCTTATCCTTGATGAAGAATGCAGATGCCGCATTATATCGGGCTAAAGAACAGGGCAAAAATAAATACCAAATTTTCCATTCAGGGATGAACATCCAGTCGTATAAGACGTTTATTTTGCAAAATGACCTGCGTAAAGCGATTGAACATGAAGAATTGAGATTGGTTTATCAACCGCGATTCGACAATAAAACCGGTGCCATTCATAGTGCAGAAGCCTTAATCCGCTGGAATCATCCTCATTGGGGAGTCATACCGCCCTCGGAATTCATTCCGTTGGCGGAGGAAACAGGACTGATTGTGGATATCGGGGAATGGGTTTTACGGAGAGCCTGCAGGCAAAATCGAGAATGGCAGAATGCAGGGATTAAACCGATCCGGATGGCTGTGAATTTTTCGGCCAAGCAATTTTTGCAGAAAAATATTTTTCAACAAGTAGAGAAAATCCTTATTGAAACGGGTTTGTCTCCTGAGTGGCTTGAGGTGGAAATTACCGAATCGGCGATTATGAAAAATGAAGATATTGTAACCAAAGCCATTACTGAAATCAAGAAAATGGGCGTTCACATCAGTATCGATGATTTTGGGACAGGCTATTCTTCTTTGAATTATCTTCGCCGCTTCCCGGTTCATACCCTGAAGATCGATAAATCGTTCATTCAGGACATTTCTTTTCGCCCTAAGGAAAGTACGGCGCTCATATCATCCATTGTATCCTTAGCCCATAGCTTAAATATGACTGTTGTTGCGGAAGGAGTAGAAACGCAGGAACAACTCACCGTGCTGAGGGAACTGAATTGTGAAGAAATACAAGGATTCCTGTTTAGCCCGCCTGTAGCGGAGAAAGAACTGGAGAGCCTTTTAAAACAAGGGTCATCGGTAGCAGCATCTTACACGGTTAAGAAAGAAAAGCGTAAGGAACCATGGCAAGATGTATTGGATACGGCCCTGACTCTTACCCAAGAGACCTTCTCGCTATCCAACCGTGAGTTTGAAGTATTCAAGCTTATTGTCAATGGATTGAGCAATAAAGAGATTTCAGAGGCGTTATTTATTAGTGAACACACCGTCAAAAACCACATCACGAGAATTTTTCAAAAACTAAACGTAAATGATCGTCTGCAAGCCATGGCCAAGGTATACCATGCTTGTATCCAGCAACCGCAGCATCTCCATGTTCAGTAATCATTTGCAAGGAGTCATCCATGAAAATTAAAACCAAGGTTTTACTGGGCTTTAGCATCATGCCCCTAGTGATTCTTATCTTTATTGGCATAGGGTGGTACCAGATTCATAGTATAAATAAAGCCACGGAACAAATGCAGACAAAATATCTGATGGTGTATGCGGCCGGGGAGATTCAAAGAGAAATTAAGAATGTAGCCATCGGGTTAAGAAATATCATGATTTATGCGGATCAAGAGGACATTCAACTGGAAATCCACACCCTACAGTCAGAAAGTGAATCCATTAACCAAAACATTCGTTCTCTTGAAGGCTATGCTTTGACTGAGGAGCAAAAAAAGCGAGTTGGGGAGTTGAAAGAGACGAATCTACGTTTTATGGAGTATAAGGACAAAATGATTGATCTTGTAAACCAAGGGCAGGAACAGACAGCGATTGCTCTGATGAATTCCGAGAGCAAGCCATTGCAAGATCAGTATTTTCAAGGGATATCACATTTATACGAATCATTTCAAAAAGATATGGGCACTTCCTTCGATCTTATTTCAAAGGACTTTCGCCAAAAGCTTTTCTGGGGCATTTTGATTTCTTTAGGCTGTTTAATTTTAGGCCTTGGTTTTTTGATCCGGGGAATCTGGAACGCAACCACACGCCTAAATCAAGTGTCCAGTGTCATCCTTGGCGTCTCTAATGGTACGTTAGTGAAGAACTAAGGCAAAAAACGGAGATCTATGAGGTTCTGAATAAGAACTTAGAAAAGGCTCGATGGGAGCTGGAAGAGAAGGCCAAGCAGCTAGCGCTAAGCTCAAAATATAAATCCGAATTCTTGGCTAATATGTCACATGAATTGCGCACTCCATTAAATAGTTTACTCATTCTGTCAAGATTGCTCGCTGAGAACAAAGACCAAAATTTAACCGATAAGCAAGTGGAATTCGCCCAACGAAAAAACGAAGATCTACGCAACGGATATTAATACAGATGTCTTACAAGCAGCCAAAACGGGGTTGTTTCCGTTAGACAATATGAAAAAGTACACCAGTAATTATATCAAAGCAGGCGGAAAAAAGGCGTTCTCGGACTACTACCATGTAACGAAACATGGCGTGAAGTTCCATTCCTCCCTAACCAAGAACGTTGTCTTTGCTCAACATAATTTAGTTACCGATGGATCCTTCAATGAATTTAATGTGATTTTGTGCAGAAATGTTCTCATCTATTTTAATAAACCTCTGCAAGACAAGGTTCAGACCCTCTTCTACAATAGCCTGGCTATGTTTGGGATCCTTGGTCTTGGGGATAAAGAAACGATAGCCTATACGAATGTAGCTGATTCTTATGAGCCAGTGGTAAGCCATCAAAAGATATATAAAAAGGTAAAATAGTCTAGGTACGAAAAGCAATTTAAATTATAAAAAATATGATGATTAATTAGAGGAAATCTTTACGGACCACAGCCAAGAGTTGTGGTCTTTTTGTGTTTACATATTGATACTTGGATAGCAGATACCCTGAAGTATATCCAATATAGAGAACCGATTAGAATGAACAATATTATCAATCCCTTTTCAACTGCATAATTTCATTGCCGTTTTACAATATATTAATGTAGAAATTTAAAGAAAGGGTAGTTCCTTTAATCTAAAGTTTCAACAAAAATAGGATTGAAAGGATATTAAAATGAAAAAATATATTGCTGTATTTAGTTTAATTATTACAATGCTCATGAATATATCTCCTGCACATGCAGCTGGAAATAAACCAAGCAATATTTATACGGTGAAAGCTGGAGATTCTTTATGGAAAATTGCCAACCAATACGGTAGTTCTGTAGAAGAGCTCAGAGCAACTAATGGATTGCAATCCAATTTATTGTTCGTGGGTCAGAAATTGTGGGTTCCGATCATGTATCAAGTTACTGCTGGGGATACACTATGGAAGCTTTCCCAAGCATATAATTCTTCCGTCCAGACCATAAAAACAACCAATGGACTTACGTCTGATTTGATACATATAGGACAAAAGTTGAAGATTTCTCCTAAAAGAATGACCATGCAAGGACAGTATATCCTGATGACAAGGGAGGAATTTAGAAAATGGTTATTTCACAATAGATTTAATAGAAAAATTAGCATAATCCAAGAACATCACACGTGGGATCCTTCATACAAGAAATTTAATGGTTCCAATCATTTTTCATTGCTCAAAGGTATGGAGAGGTTTCATGTTGAAGGAATGGGATGGAAGAATATAGCTCAAAACATAACAACATTTCCGGATGGAAAAATAGCCGTTTGTAGACCGTTTAACATGGCTCCCGAAGGTTCAATTGGATTAAAGAATAAAGCTGCAGGGTTACCCGTTTTAGCAAAATCGGTATTCATTGAAAATGTTGGAGACTTCGATAAAGGTCATGATGAAATGACGGAGGAACAAAAGGAAACGATTGTATACGTGGCTGCCTTGCTTAGTATAAAATTTGGGTTAACTCCTTCCATTGACAGTATCACTTATCATCATTGGTGGGATATCTATACTGGAGAAAGAGTATTGGATCACAGTGCAGGGCATGCAGTTAAAACTTGCCCCGGTACTGGATTTTTCGGGGGGAATTCCACAAATAGTGCAAAAAACCATTTTTATCCCTTAGTGTCCCGCAAAATGAAAGAAATTTTAGCATCTATTCGATAAACTTTTGTCAAACCGTCTAGATATAATTAAGCTAAACGACCGTACAAGCATATACTTGTTCGGTTTTTTTTGTTTGAATATCACTCCAAATCTGGAACACACCACAAATGAAGAAGTCCTAGGGAATGCCTATTGGCAGTAGCTAGGACTCTGAAGTACTAGAAGGTTCATCACATCCTCCTAGATTATAAATTTAAGACAAGTTCCTTCGATTTTGCGCGGGAGACACAGGTCAAGATCACCTTGTTTTGCTTTTTTTCCTCCTCGCTGAGAAACAGATCCCGGTGGTCCACCTGGCCTTCTAACACTTCCACTTCACAGCTCCCGCACCCGCCGCTCCGACAGGAATAAGGGGCCTTAACCCCAGACTGCAGCAGGCATTCCAAGAGGGACTGCTCGCTTGAAACATCCAGGGCTTGCCCGCTTTGCTTCAGAACCACCTGGAAGGGATCGGAGGATCCAAAAGTAGGAGGAGCGAAAAGCTCATAATGAATACTCCCCTTGGGATACCCATAAGACGAAGCTTCATCGGAAAACTGCTTGATCATGGCTTCTGGTCCGCAGAAGTAGACATGGGACCCGATCGGTTGATCCTTCATGGATTCTGTTGTCAGCTTTTGGCTGGACGGGTCCTCTGAAAAGTAGAATCGGCACTTTTCAGGATAAGTTTCTTGAAGCAGCGAATAGAAAGCACATTCCTCTTTGGATTTGGCCGCATAGTGAAGCTCAAAGGAACGATGTTTTGCTTCGAGATCTGCCATCATGGCCAGGAAAGGGGTAATTCCAATCCCGGCCGCGTAAAATACATGATGGCGTGCCTGGAAGCTCAAGGGGAAGTGATTTTTGGGATAGCTGATTTCAAGCAAGTCACCTTCTCGAATCGAGTCATGCCAGTAGACCGAACCGCCTTTCGATGTCGGACTCCGACGGATGGCAATCGCGTAATAGTCACGCTGAGATGGATCCTGAGCGAGAGAGTAGCTTCGCTCGATGATCTGATCGGTATCAGCATCCCTTACATAGGTGGTAATATAAGCACCACCGGAAAAAGGGGGAAGGGGTTTGCCATCGGCTCGAATCAGTTCGAATCGTTTGACATAAGGGGTCTCCTTATGGATATGAGCGACATAAACGGTTAGTTTTGCTGCGGATGGGTTCATCCATTTCACCTGCCTCAATTAAGTCAGTCTAATGAAGCCCAAATAAGCTTTCCACCTCCGTGAATAGTGCTGGGATATGTCCAGCGAGACCCCGCATTGAGGGCAACAAGCCGATGGGCTGGGATATTCGTCCAATCGATGAACCCCATAACACTTGGGACAAAACAGCCGTACAGGCGGAGTGCCTATTCCATGAATTTCCACCTCTTGTTCTGTAAACCCGGCTTCCATCGCTCGTTCTGCGACGGATTCGACCGTTTCCCAATTTCCGGCCAGATAAAGCCTGGTTCCCATTTTTTGTTCCGCCAGGATGTGGGGAAGATCAGCAGGATCTAGCATTCGAATCCGCCTGTCCAAGGCAGAAGGGTAATCACCTAGGAGGAAGATCCCCGATGCGATACCGTTGGAGGGGAGGGAATCGACCCGTTTTAAAACGAGTTCGATTCCTGCGAAATCAGCAATCACTAAATGCCTTCGGAGACGGGCCACTGCTGAGTCCTTTTCGATCGCTTCTTTCATTGCCAGATCGGACATGGAACCATCTCCTCTACATGAAAGCAGGCTCAGGCGAGCGGTGGGCTGCATATACAGCGACTCCATCACTTTCGCCGTCAAAAATCACCTTAAACGGAGGAGTAAAGACGAAAATATCCCCGACGTGACCTTCATAACGATTTCCTTCTGTATCCCGAACCACGATTTTTCCGCTGACCACGACCTTGATTTCCAAAAAGGCATATTCAAACTCGAAATCGCAAGAGGACTGCATGGCGAACCGGCCGGTTGTTAAGGCATCCAATTGATGGGTAATGGGAATGTCGATAATCTGGCTTTTCACAGAAGGAATGCCAAGGTAATCATTCAATTCGATCATTTCGGGAGAACCCGCCTTGATCAGTTGGATTCCCGGTCTTTGGCTCAAATAAGCATAAGTCGTTTCTTTTGTCTTTTCCATTCTCATCATTCTCCTTTTCAATTGAATTAAGCGTCCATCCAGGGCATGCCGACGAGGGTTCGGCCGATCCATTCCCGCAGGATCTCATTGGTGGGTCCCATGACTGCTCCAGCCCGGCCATCACGCAGATAGCGTTCGACCGATCCTGTTTTATAGCCGCGACCGCCGGAAATCTGCAGCGCTTGGTTGGTTACCGTAATGACGATGTCGGCAGAATGGGTCTTCAGCTGCCACAGCATATATAATAGATCGCTCATGGGTTGCCCAGCCTTCCCGAATCGATCCATTTCCGCCGCTACACGGTAAAGCATACTGCGGGCACTGTCAATCAGGATCTGGGCTTTGGCTAATTCGTGCCGAATGACCTGGTATCCGGCAACCGATGAACCGGAGTCTACGTGCACTTTCTTTTTGGCACCGTCTATCGCTGCATTCAGTGCCCCTTGAGCGACTCCAATCCAGCAGCCGCTCGTACCCAGCAAGAAGAGGGGATCGATTACATTATCATTGAACCATCCTGCTCCTCCTTCTTTACCGAGCCGGTTTTCAATCGGAACGAATACATCACGGAAGGTCATGGGTCCGCTGCTGTTCCCATTTAACCCCAAAGCGGAGAAGGGGAAGGCCTGCACGCCTTCTTGCCCATCTTCGACCAAGAGGAACATCAGCTCATCCGGATCCGAGGTCTCCGGTGAGCGGGTCTCGACCACGTACCAATCGGCTTCACCGGCACTTGTAACAAAAGATTTGTCCGCATTGAGCAGATAGCCGTTCCGCGTTTTCGGCGCGGAGCTGACGACTTTCCAGAAATGGCTTCCCGTGGCCGGTTCACTGAACGCCAGGGCGCCGACTCGTCCCTGCAGCACGCCTGGAATGAAACGCTGGCGTTGTTCTTCGGTTCCCGATGCGTACAGGGTATGTACCGCGGCGGTATGCATGACCCAAACCATGGTTGTGGATGTGCAGTATTGGGCAAGGATCTGGGAAAGGACACAAAATCCGGTATACCCTTTTCCTGTGCC
Organism: Ammoniphilus soli; assembly: GCF_040813775.1. Classification (NCBI taxonomy): domain Bacteria; kingdom Bacillati; phylum Bacillota; class Bacilli; order Caryophanales; family Paenibacillaceae; genus Ammoniphilus; species Ammoniphilus soli. Next base: position 10,660 of record NZ_JBEGDL010000013.1, on the reverse strand, counting down.
GCCGTAGGAAGGGGGGAGAGTGACCGCGCCAAACCCGGCTTTCGCAAGGGCTTCTAGGCTTTTCCGCGGAAAGCGGCGTTCCCGGTCATTGCTCTCCGCATCAGGGAGGAGTACGGATTCCCCGATTTCCTTTGCCTTGGAAATGAGCGACTCCAAGCCTCGCGGAAATTCCCACCCGTCCGGGATCGAAGCGACTTCCGGGATGAACTGATTAAGGGCCGACTTTGTTTTGATGACCTCTGTACTCAACTGTTCAACCTCCTTGATTTTGGTTTTTTATTTCATAAACGCGGGTTCTGGGAGGCGGTGACCGAAATAAACGGCTGTGCCGTTGCTTTCCTTATCAAAGATCACGTTGGTGACTGGCGTAAAAACGTAGATGTCGCCCGGATAAGCTTCATAGCGGTTTCCTTGTTCGTCCCGAACAATAATGCAGCCGCTGGTAACTACCTTTACTTCCAAATAAGTATATTGGAAGAGGAAATCTTCGGAAGGCTGCATCGCATATCTTCCGACTTGAAGCTCGTCGAGTCTGGAAGTGATCGGAACATCCATGATTTGGCTTTTTAGATCAGGCAACCCCAAGAGATGGTTCAACTCTTTCATGGCGGGCGTTCCCGCTTTGAGGAGGACAATCCCCGGTTTTTCGCTTACATACTCATACGTTTGATTTTCGGTAGAGATATTGGACATTTGAAATCACCCTTTCAGTTTGAATAGGAAATGAATGGAGCCTGCGTTTATTCAAGGGAAGCAAAACAACGAACGGGAGAACCGTCTGCACGGGCCAGCGGCAACGGAACCATCCATACCTCACGAAGCGGGATAAAGGTGCAGGATTTTTCCAGCAACGGATCAAACCCGCATAAATTCTCTGCCACCAGCACATCATGGCTAAGCAAAATCTGATGAACTTGATCCTCATCGGTTAGGCTGGCGTCGGTATTGGGCGTATCCACCCCAACGAGCGAAACCTGTTTCTCGACGAGCCAGCGGGCTGCGTCCTGGCTCAAGTAGGGATGATCGAAGTATCGCTCGCTTGCCCACTGGTGTTCCCAACCGGTTCGAATCAATAGAAAGCTGCCAGGCAATAAATGAGAAAATCCTACGACAGCGGCAGCCAAGTGTTCCGGCTCGATCGGCTGTCTGTCTTTGAGATTTTTCAGCATAATGACCCCGCCATGGCTGCGCCATCGATGGAGAGGATAGGCATCCATGGTGGCTCCATCAGGGAAGACATGTTTAGGCGTATCGACACTCGTTCCGGAATGCGTGCTAAGGGACAAGGCCACTGTCGCATAAGGAACCGTTTGCCGATATTCCATTAGAACTTCCGGTTCGCCTGGATAAACCGGCATGCCGTGTTGAATAGGTCGTGTAAAATCCAAGAGCATTCTCATGCTTTACCTCCTTTCATTCTTTTGATGGGTCATTGTGATCTGACTTGCCTTTATCATCACATGTTTTTAAAAAAGCCTAAACAGAAATATCCCGAATATTGGTAAGAGTTTTACTTTTATTGTCAATTAATCTGACATGATGCTCCCTGCGCCATATCGAGCATGTGGAATGATATATAATCTAACAGACTTATCTGAAAAATCTCATAGTTTGGGAAGGATCACTTTTTTCGTTATAAAAAACGAGACATGATGGAAATAGGAAAGGAACTAAACCAATGAAAGAGGTGATCCGATGAATGTTAATGAATTAAAAGCTTCCTTTGACTTGTTTGCCCAGATGAATATCGAGGCCTATTACTGGTGGTGCATTGGGTTGATGTTTGCGATCCATGCCGGATTTATGGCTTACGAGATGGGGGCGTCACGGGTGAAAAACGTGATGGCATCAGGAATGAAAAACCTAATGACCCTAGCGGTGGTCATTCCGGGTTTCTATTTTATCGGGTGGTGGATCTATAATGCCTTTCCCGAGGGTATAAGCCCGCGATTTGATGAATTATCGATGGCTGCTCTTCCCTGGAGCCCGAATATGGCTCCCAATCTGAGCGATCATCTCAGTGGGGTGTTTTGGGGGGCTTTTGCTCTGTTCGCCTGTACGACCGCCTCCATTTTATCCGGCGCAATTATTGAAAGAATCCGTTTAAGTGCTTACCTCATTCTCGCCCTGGTACTCGGTTGCTTTGTTTGGATCATGGGAGCCGCATGGGGCTGGCATGGAGATGGGTGGATGCTGTCCCAATTAGGGTACCATGATGTAGGGGCATCAGGGGTGGTCCATGGCATTGCGGGGATGTTTGCACTGGGTGTGCTCATGAATTTAGGCCCGAGAATCGGCAAATATGACGGAAAGGGAGACATCCGCAGCATTCTGCCTCATAATCTGCCTTTTGTTTTTATTGGATTCATGCTGATCTACGTGGGTTTCTTCGGATTTCTGGCAGGCTGCTTGATTTTCCAGGTGGGCGCCGATTGGATTACCATCTATGGAACTCCGACGACCTTGTCCGCTTTAGCTTTTAACTCTCTTATGGGATTTGCCGGCGGGATTCTGGGTGCTTATTTATCGTCTAAAGGAGACCCGTTCTGGACGATTTCCGGAGGTATCGCCGGGTTTATTTCCATAGGTGCTGGAATCGATCTGTATCACCCGGCTTTAGCGTTAGTGATCAGTGGGATGGGCGGTTTGTTCATGCCATTTATTGGAGCCTGGCTGGAGCGGCGGGGGATTGATGATCCGGTGGGAGCGGTTGCCGCGCATGGCATGGTCGGACTATGGGGAGTCATTGCCGTGGGTTTATTCGCCTCGGGGTATCCGAACTTAAACGGTCCGGAGATTTCCTTGGTCGGCCAGCTGATAGGAACCCTTGTCATCGCCGCATTGGGCTTCATTCCCGGATATGTCACCTCGTTTGTGCTGAAAAAACTGGGTGCCCTGCGGATTCCCACTGAGGTGGAGATCGTCGGGCTTGATCTGCCCGAATTTGCCATGGAAGCTTATCCCGAAGAACACACAGAAGGAAAAGTCCATCCATTTCTGCTTCATAAAAAACAAAGCTTATAAAAAGGGAGGAAAAAAGATGAATACAAGTCCAATTTCGACATGGGAAGGCGCTGCGGCGTATTATACATTTGGAGCGGAGGGAATCGGGGTGTCTATCGCGCTGATCAGCGCGGCAGCCTTGCTGTTGTTCGTGTTCATCCGGATGATTCAGCATGAGAATCATTGCTATCAGGAAGCGCAACATGCTTTTCCCCTTATGACAGGCGAGTCGGTTTCATCTGTAAACCTATATGAGTCGCTCGAAAGCGGCGGGTTTGTCACAATGGCTATCCAACAAGGAGACTGAAAGAAGGAAGGGGCATGCTCCCCTTCCCTTCTAGTGTCAGGTTATATGACAAGCAAAATCAAATGATCTTATTATGTGAGATAATTCGATTTTCGGGCAGCGATCTTTTCGAGATAATGAGGTTAGGAACAAACTTATAGGTTTCCTGCATAACACAATGAAGGGATGGATCGATCTTGGGGAAAATGAATCTGGCATTAGCGAAAAAATTAATTGAAGCGGCCGAACAAAAGTCAAAAGAATTGGGACTGGCTATGGTGATTTCCGTGGTGGATGAAGGAGGCAATCTGATTGCCTGCCACCGTATGGATGATGCTTGGCTGCTGAGCGTTGACATCTCTCAAAATAAGGCTTGGACCTCGGTAGCGGTTAAGCTTCCCACCGCTGCTTTAGCTGATTTAACGGTGCCGGGTGCAGAGCTATGGGGACTGAACACCACCAATGAAGGAAGAATCGTCCTGTTTGGAGGAGGGATTCCGCTGATGGAAGACGGTAAAGTAATTGGGGCCGTCGGAGTGAGCGGCAGCACAGTGCCGAACGACGTTCTCGTGGCGGAAGCGGCTGTCCAGGCGTTCAACGTATTAGTTCCGGTATAGGAGTGAACATGCTGCCTCAGGATGTTTCCTGGGAAAGTCTTGAGGCAGAACATCAAAACAAAGGAGGCAGCTTCATGAATCAAACCCTATCCAGTCAGTTCCCTTTTCCTTTTCAGGATGACACCTATCGTTATTCGAATAATTCTCGCCCCTTGGATCCCCCGTACTGTCTCGACATGACGCAGGAATATGAGGGAGAAATCCGCCTGAAGCGGGAGCTTCTTGAGAAATACCCCGATCGCTGCTTTCAGTCTTTTCCGCACACCCTTGAAGCGCAATGGGAAGTGTTGGACATGCTGGTCCATGAGATGGCAGTGATCCACCCCAGCTCTTTCAGTCTTCTGAAAAACGACGATCTTTGGACGTTTACCAATCATCGGACGGGTGAGGAGCATCGTTTCGTGTTTGGCGATGCATCCACTCTGCCTTGTGAGCCTTTAGATTTTATCGGCCGGCATATCCAGGAAGATTTGGTTCTGGTGATGCAGCGGGATGGAAATCTGTACATGGATGCGGGGCAGCTTTGCTTTCCCGCCAATTGGTCCATCAAGTTTGATTTGGGGATGAGCTATACGGAATTCCATTCCCCGGTACCGGTCTTTTCGGATAGCGGTATCGCAGCGAAAGTCCGAGACTTCCTGATGCGCATGGAAGCAGGAAAACCATGGACCCGGTATAACTGGACGATGACCGTCGATGGACGATATGATACCTTCCCGGAGAATTTTGACGAGTGGGGGCCGGAGAGAGAGAAGGTCACGGCAGAAAACGCAGGAGAGACCGTCTATCTTCGCGTGGAGGATCAGCGCTTATTTAGATTGCTGCGCAGTCAGGCCATCCTGTTTAGCATTCATACCCATCTGATTTCGCTCGAAGAACTGATCCAAAACGAGGCCTGGGGAGTACGCCTGCAAAAAGTATTAATAGATTTGCCTGATTATATTTGCGAATATAAAGGATTTTCGGGATATAAAGATGAAATCATCGGTTATCTGAAAAACAAATTGCCGATTCGATCTTAAGTTCGGAGATTCGCCATGTTTGAAATAGGAGAGATTGTGCAGCTGGTGAACGAGCGCCATCCGTTTTTTGGTCGCCTCGCCGAAGTGCTGTCGGTGGATGATCAGCAATGGTATAGAATCAAGCTGAATGATGAAAGTACCTTATCTGTATATGTTTCTGATCTCGTCTCAGGTTGGAGCAAATATATGCTTCTGGGGTGGGGCTGACCTTCAAGTACAAGGATGCTTGGGGTTCAGCCCCTTTTTGTAGTTATCGAACATCAAAAACGAAGGAAGAGAGCCAATAAAATAGTTGGAAAATCGACACTTAACCATAAAACTTTATAAGATTTCATAGAAAATAGTTGGATATTCGTCTACTAATCACGGTAAATGCTAGGTTTCAGATCGTTTTATCGATGATAAGTGGACTTTTTCCAACTATTCCCTTATAATTTTTCTTCATTTTTAAAATTAGTGGAGTTTTTCCCATTAAATCCTCAGTATGGACCAGCTTTGGATTAACCGTTCCTCCATTCTCTTTTTTGCGGGAGCCACCCTAATTCTTCTGAGATATCTGAACCGGATTGCTTAACGGCATGAACAAGCCGAGGCAAATTTTCCTTTATAAACGAAGATTCATACCCAGCGATGCTAATCGAGCCGATGATTTGGTTATCCCAGCTAAAAATAGGAGCGGCAAGGCCTACTGTCCCTTCAGTGGTTTCGCCATAGCTGATGGCGTAACCTTGCTGGCGTATGCGAATCAGTTCAATTTGCAGTATTTCCCTATTGGTGATGGTAGACTTAGTGCGGGCAGGGAGAGGACTCAGATCATTCAAGATTTGGTTCTGTAGCTTCTCTTTGAGAAAGGCAAGGATAACTTTTTTAGAAGCTCCAATATGTAAGGGCAAACGCATTCCGATCGGTTCGCTACTTTTATAGATGGGGGAAGGGTTAACCGAATCAACGAAAATGCCGTCATGTCCTTCTCTAATGGTAAGGTAGACACTCGCTCCTGTCTTCTTGGATAGCTTTTCCAAAAATGGCCTCGCCGCTGTGCGTACGGAGATGTTGTCCCAAACCATAAAGCCGAATTGCATCAAGGTCATGCCCAGCCGGAACTTTCTGGTTTCCTTGTTTTGGTAGACTAAACCGCTCTTGGTCATGGATAAAAGAAGACGATGGACGGTTTGGACCGGTATATTCAACTCTCGGCTAATTTGTGTCGCGCTCCTTTCATTCTCATCCTCATTGGGTGCCAGGGCATGCAATAGTTGCATCATTTTACTGATTACATCGGCCATGTAGGGGCTATCCTCCTTTTATTTCGACTCTAATCTTCTGATTTCCACTTCCTTCACCGTCATGCTTAATGATAACGTGTTATTCCGATCCTTCATTGTAAAAAACGAAACGGAATTGTCAGTTGTAGTTCTTACACATGCAATTAATTGAATATTAAGGATAGCCCTGGGCAAATTATTTTTATTAAATTTACTTGGGAAGGAACGAAATGATGAACTCTAATCTTGAAGAAAAATTATCCCAACTTTCGGAAGCATCAGCAAGCATTGAAACTACCCATAGCGATGAGGTATTGCGTTTTTATGTAGGTAAAGCCCTAGATGAATGGATGAAGATGCAGGCAATTGGACCCATCTCGGAAGAAAACGCAGACCATTTATTGACCCAATTGGCATATGATTGCTATCGCGTGGGTTACGTGGCTGAGGAAGAAAAAGCTGATGACACACCTTTAATGTAAAGAAGGAAAATCGTTTGAAAAGCAGAGGATGAGGCACCCATTGAGGTGCTTTTTATTTTTATGGTGGAGCATTGAGGGATTTAATATCATTTGACATTATCGTTAACCCATTGTATTGCCAGGAACCTGCTCTATAATGCCATCATAGGATGTAAAATCCAAGAGAAAACAAGGTGATTGTCCTGGAAGCTGGATCTTTTTTTCGAGTGCTATTTTCTATCTCTCTGTCAGGTTTAATTGCCGGTATGTTATTGCCGGTTTTTATAGAAACACTCCCTTACGTGGATGAGAAGAAAGCTCAAAAAAGGGCGGAGGACGTGCTGTTACAAGCTGGAGCAGTGTTAAATTTTCAAAACAATTAAAATGTTGTGAGCTACGATCAGGCCAGGAAGTTTTCCAAGCATCCGGAAAAGTTCGGCACAGGCATACCTGATGGGATTGTAGCATCGGAAACGTCCAACAATGCCGGGGGGCTTTCATCCCCACCTAGCATGGAGCAAGAAACTAAGGAATCGAATGTGATGAGCCCGAAGTGGGGGAACGAGGAGAAGGGATGGTCACCGCCGTAATTTCTCGTTGGAGATGTAATCTAAGATAAAGATTGTCTTCTCAATTCTCCCCTATATCATAGGGGGTAACAAAATGATCGGTTGGGAAAAGTGCGTTAAAGCTTTTTTCGAGAGAGAACGTAGACGGTGGTTGAAGATGAGGTAAGGAAAGAAAAAACTAACATCTGCAGAAAAAGAAAAAAGCCCATCATCATAGAGGGACTTTTTCCACCTAAACCGGCAATCGTGAGGGGAAATTGCCATTAATAGTTTAAGCGATTTATAAAGTATTATCCAACCGCAACGTTTCTAAGAAAAAATGGACGGAATTAAAGAGGGTACCATCTGGAGTAACTTGTCGAGGTAGCCCCACCACAAAAGCTCTCTACCTACATTATCCAAAATGACTGAAAAAATTCCGATTAATGTCCCATAGAGCAAAATTTCAACTTGTCTTTGTCGATAAGCTATCTTCCACCTTATCACCCAAGGGGAGAATGACCTTAAAGAATATTAGGAAAAATGGAAGATTAACGTATGGAGGATTGGATACAAGAAAACTTACAAATTAGGGTAATTCAACAAGTTCACTATGATAGAGGCATATACATGGAACATGTCCAACTGTTTTGGAGATGATTATGAATCATGCCCTTTTTATCGAAAGGTATAGCCATTATTTTAGGGAGTTTCGTTCTATCCATGGGGATTAATTTTTTTCTTGTACCATTTGAGTTGCTTGATGGAGGAATTATCGGCTTAGGGTTAATTGTCAGGTACTTGTTGGGGGTCAAAGCGGGTATAACGATCATTGTGCTAAGTATTCCAATCTTTGTTAATGCATGGTTTTATTATCGAAATTATTTTTATAACAGCTTACACGGAATGTTGATTTCTTCTTTCATGATTGACTTGCTTTATCCCTTTCATGACTCTGTTCTTACTTATGTTCCATTTTCATCTCTTATGAGTTCAATGATTGGCGGCGCACTTGTGGGTCTTGGTATTGGGATCATGCTTCGCTATAAAACAAGTACCGGTGGAACTGACTTATTAGCACAATTTCTAGCTGATATCTTTCGAATTAATGTCGGGATAATAATTTTTTCTATTGACATAGTTGTAATCTTTATAGGTGGGATCCTGATTTCCACAGAAACTTTTTTATTGTCCATGGTCACCATTATATTTGTGGGATTGATGACAAGTTTGTGTACCTGGGAGAGTAGAAATGTGAGTTAATTATCGATGCTGTATTTGCATTATTTAAAAGGCGAGATTGCTTAAGAAAATTTTGCAAGCGATATTGGATTTTATCAAGTATGAACCCCCACTTATAGGTGAGGGTTGTTTTTTCTATAGATACGTTAATGACCATAATAATTAATCTGATGGAGACACAGGTCAATCAGTTTAAGTTAGTAACACCCTAAATCTAATCATGGAAATATAAAATACTTGTAAATGGAATATGAGTAGGCCTGCCTTCTACATTTAAAAGAATGTGATCGCTAAATATATTGGACAAAGTTCCCGTTAATGTTTCCCTCATAGTCGTAATCGTAATGGTTTTTCCTCTCCGTTCACGAAGGTGAGATAAAAAAGGCCTTTGGAGTTGCCTATTTGCTTCATGTTCGTAATCGATTTCCGTTTGGGAAACAGCATAACTTCACATCCCGAGATCTCCTTAGAAAAATTAATAACACCGTATTTATATGATCCACCACTCCAAGGGAGACTAGTTTTATCTCAGTTAAGATATCGTACCCACAAAATGAGCAGGTAATGTTTTGCTTTCTCTCGAAGGCTGGGGATTTTTTTGTATTTTCTTGATGAAAATGGACATAACAAGATTAAACTACGAAAGAAGGAGTTTAATAATGACTATTATTCGTCACCTCATTCGTTTTTCCGTTGCAGCACTTGTATTTTTATTAATTGGATGGATTGTCCCAGGAATCGAGGTTGTCGGGTATTGGAGTGCATTCTTAGCTGCAATTATTATTGCAGCGATTGGATGGGGGATTGAAGCATTTATGGGACCGAGAATATCCCCTTATAGCCGCGGGTTTATTGGATTTATTGTAAGCGCGATTGTAATATACCTTACACAGTTTTTTATTGCAGGTGTTAGGGTCACAATTATTGGGGCATTGATGGCAGCTATCGCAATAGGGATTGTTGATTTGTTTGTACTAGCCAAACCGCGTTTTGCTCAGAAAGCGGAGGAGGAGTGGATTAAAAGCTTCCAACCGCATCGATGCCAAGTAAGATTCTGGGTACCAATCCTTTTACACGTAAATTTCGGCGGAATTGAACTAACTTAGCTAGAATTTGAGGTTTTAATCGGATCATTCTATGGTTGAATTACACTGATTTATATATTGTGATGTAAGAAAAAGACCGGGATTCCCCCGGTTTAATGTGTTATTTTTCTTCAATCGTCATTTCGTCATTTATTGCTAGACCATCGTACTGAATTTGTTGGTTTAAATCTTCCTGCATTTCTCTGTTTTTCATGATGTTAGTGAAAGGTTGCATCATTTGTTGCAATCCAATATTATTTCGAGTTCTTGTCAGAATATAGATAAAGCCTATCCCTAAAGCTAATAATACGGGCATTCCCCATTTATTGTTTCGTCTGGGTGAGAATGTTTGCAATATTTGTGGCCACATTTCTTTATTATTTCGATTTCTTTGGGTTACAGACGCAAGAATACTAATTCCTGAAGCTAATAAGAATATCAACGTTCCCCTCAAATGGTATCACCGCCATGATTAATTTTAATAAAGGTTTGGTTTAGAACCATTTGATATGTTGTCCTAATTAATTGGCCTTGTGCCATGGGAATTAATTCTGATTCTCCGTTATTGTTATAGTCATGATGACAGTAATTACCCTTTTCCTGATAATTACATTTATAATAGCTTTGAAGTAAAAAGGCCCCCAAAATGGAGGTCTTTTCCTTGTTTTAGAAACCTTTGTACTGTGGTTCCTGTTGTTCAATTTTACTTACTCGGAATTCCAGGGTATTAACTATGGATTGTGTTTGTTGAGCAACTTGAGCATACATTTGCTTGGCTTGCTGATCTTGGGTTTGGAGCGCAAAGGTTTCTAAACTTGCTTGAGCACCTTTTAATCCCGCAACTACTTGTTTAACTTGGCTGGATACCGTCATTAAATGGACCTCCGAATGAGATGATTTGAATAACCAATAGATAATGTCTCCAATGTGTTAATAAAATAAGTTTCAAGTATGTTGGTAAAATTACCCTGATAAACTAAATCAATTTATTTGAATGAAGAATCGGATATTGAACGGGTCTCAAAGAGAATATTTTTAAAGGATACATTTTATTGAGTGAGACAAAGGAGCTCACGTTTTTGTGCGCTTGGCAGCGCATCTTACTGATCGGGTTCAAGTCCCGTGTGTGCC